>NZ_JBHJRC010000215.1:0-14175 GCF_042261735.1 Kitasatospora sp. NPDC056327
GTGCCGGACGGTCGGACGCCGGACGGCGGGCCGTCGGACTACCGGGTACCCGGGGCCGGAGCCGGCGGTTCGCCGCGCTACGGCTACGACCCGGTCACCGGTCGCGATCCGTACGACGGCCTGGGCGGGCCGCTGCCCGGCCCGGGCGGCCCCCCGGGGCGCCCGGGCCCGAGTCCGGCCCCCCGCCCTGCCGACCCTCCGGGTGCCGGCCCGTCCGGGCGTCCGGCGCCGTCCGCGGGGGAGCCCGCCGGTCCGCCGCCCGGGCCGGACCCGTTCCGCCCGGGGGTCCCCGGCGCCGGCGCCGGCACGCCGCGTCCGGTCGCGGAGGAGCCGCCGCGCTGGCGCTCCCGGGCCGTGGACCCGCAGCAGGCCGACCTGTCGGGCATGTTCGGCGACTTCGACGACGACCCCGAGCCCGGGCCCGCCCCCGGGCCCGAGTCCGACCCGGTGTCTCCGCCCGGCCGCCCGCCGACGACGGCCCCGCCCACCACACCGCCGCCGTCGCGCCCGCCCGCCGACCCCGTCACCCGGACCGACTCCGCCACGGGAGAACCCTCATGACCTCGCCCCGCCCCGAAGCCCCCTCCCGGGCCCGCGTCCTGGACTTCGCGGCCCGCACCGCGGACCTCCTCGACCGCGCCGCCCGCGGCACCGAAGCCGAACCCGCCGAAGCCGAACCCGCCGAAGCCGCACCCGCCGAGGCCGCCGACGCCGCCGGGGCCGACGGCACCCCCGGAACCGATCCGGCGGCCGACGGCGCCCGGCGCGTCCGCGCGGAGGCCGCCCGAGCCGCCGAGGGCGCCGCCGCCCTGGTCGTCGTCGGGGAGAAGAAGCGCGGCAAGAGCTCCACCATCAACAGCCTGGTCGGCGTCTGGGACCTCCTGCCGGTCGACGCCGACGTCGCCACCGGCGTCCACGTCGTCGTCCGGCACGGCGACCGTCCGCGCGCCGAGGCGTACCTGCTGCCCGTCGGCACCCGGCCCCCGGAGCCCGCCCCCGGGGCCGGGGCCACCGCCGCGGCCGGGGCCGCCGACGCCGCGACCCGTCCCGAGCCGATCCCGCTGGAGCGGATCGCCGAGTACGCCGCCGTCGACCCGCTCACCGGCCGCCCGCACCGCCTCGACGTGCACCACGTCGAGGTCGAACTGCCGGTCCCGCTGCTCGCCGCCGGCCTGGAACTCGTCGACACCCCGGGCGTCGGCGGTCTGGTCAGCGGTCACGCCCGGCTCGCCCTGGCCGCGCTGGAGAACGCCGACGCGCTGATCTTCGTCGTCGACGGATCCAGTGAACTCACCCGTTCCGAGCTGGAGTTCCTGGCCCGGGCGACCGAGCGCACCGCCGAGACGGTCTTCGTGCTCACCAAGACCGACAGCCACGACGCCTGGCCCGCCGTCCTCGAACGCAACCGCGAGCTGCTCGCCCGGCACGCTCCCCGGCACGCCGAAGCCCCCTGGTTCCCGGTCAGCAACCGGGCCCGCCGGGACGCGGCCGACGCCGCCGGGGCCGGCGAACTCGACGATGCGGCCGAACTCCTGGAGGAGAGCGGTTTCGAGCCGCTGGACGCCCTGCTGCGCCGCCGGATCGCCGCCCGCGCCGCCGACCTGCGGCTCGCCAACGTGGTGCACGTCGCCCTGGCGGCGCTCGCCACCCCGCTGGCCGGGCAGGAGCTGCGGATGCGCTCGCTCCAGCAGGACCCGACCCTGGCCGCCGACGTCGAACGGGCCGAGGAGGCGCTGCGCCTGCTCCAGCCGGAGAGCGCCCAGTGGCGGCGGGTGCTGACGACCGGTGCCCGCGACCTCAAGAACACCCTCCAACTGGGCTTCCGGCGCAGCCTCAACGACGTCCGCCAGACCGCCGAGGCGAAGATCGCGACCTCCGAACCCGGCGCGCTGGCCCAGGACTTCCCGGCCGAGCTGGAGGCCCAGGTGGAGGCGGTCTGGCTGCAGCTGGACAACGCCGCGCGGCGCGGCCTGGCCGTGCTGGAGGAGCGGGTCCGGCACGAGTGCGCCACCGTGCTGGACACCGCCGGGGCGGACGGCGCCCGGCCCGGCGCCGAACTCGCGCTGGTCGGCGACGGTTCCCTGATCCGTGCCGAACGCGGCGCCGCCGGGCAGCCGATGGTGACCACCAAGCACCCGGACGGCGGCCCGATGGGGGTGATCGAGAGCGTGATCCCCTCGCTCGGCACCGCGACCACCTTCAGCACCGTGGTCGCCCTGGTCACCGGCAGCGTGCTGGTGCCCGCGGTGGCGGGCTACGCGATGCTCGCCGTGCTCACCCGCCGCCGCCGGCAGCGGGCCGAACTCGGCCGGGTGCGCGGGGACGCCACCCGGCACCTCAACCGGGTCCTCACCGAACTGAGCACCGAGATCCCCGCCCAGATCACCGGTCACGTCGACGAGCTGACCGACCGGCTCGGGGTCGCGCTCGACCAGGCGATCGTCGCCGAGCGACTCCGGCTGGAACGCCAACTCGCCGACCACCGGCGCAACCTGGCCACCGCCGCCGCCGACCTCGCCGCCGCCCGGGACCGCACCCGCCGCCGGATCGGCTCGCTCACCGCCCTGCGCGACGAAGGGCTCGCCCTCGCCCACGCGCTGGGAACGGCCGGGGGCCGTCCCGACCGGGAACGGAGCTGACCGGATGGACCTCACCAACCTGCGGGTGGTCGCCCTCGGCCACAGCAGCGCCGGCAAGAGCAGCTACCTCGCCGCGATGTTCACCCACCTCGCGGCCGGCCGCAAGGGCTTCCGGATGGTCACGGCCGACCGTGCGACCGCGGACCGGCTGACCGGCGCGGGCAAGCAGCTGAGCCGCGGCGTCTACCCGCCGCCGACCTCCCGGCCCACCGACCTGAAGGCCGCTCTGGAGTACGGGCGCAAGGAGGTCGTGGGCTTCCACTGGACGGACTACCGGGGCGGGGCGCTGACCAGCTCGGCCGCCGACGACCCCGAGGCCGGGCAGCTGCTCGACCGGCTCACCGGCGCCGACGCGGTGGTCGTCTTCGCCGACGCCCACCGGCTCGCCACCGACCCCGACTCCCACGACGAGGTGCGCCGCACCGTCGTCCTGCTGCACCGGGCCGTCGGCGACGGGTCCGCCCCGCTGCCGATCGTGCTCGCCCACACCAAGGCCGATCTGCTGACCGACGCCGCTGCCTGGGCCCGGGCCCGCGCCGCCACCGCCCCGCTGGAGGAGCTGCTCGGCAGCGGCGGACGGGTGCGCGGGACGACGGTCGCGCTCTCCTGCGGGCCCTCGCCGCGCGGGATCGCCGTCCCCGTCCTGTGGTGCCTCTCCACCCTGCTCAGCCACCGGGCGGACCACGTCGCGGAGCAGCTGGCCATGTCCAAGGGCATGGTCAAGGACCTGCGCAAGGAGGCCAACGGGGTGGACAGCCTGGTCTCCTGGTTCAAGGGCGTGGAGAGCGCGGCCAAGCGGCTCAAGTACTGGGAGGAGCTGGCGCGCGAGGAGAAGGCCGAGCTCGCGGGCCTGGCCCGGCCGGCCAGGCGCCTCGCCGGACTGCTCGCCCGCGAGCAGCGCGGCACCGCCCCGCCGGCCGGCACCACCGCTCCGGCGGTGGCGCGGTGAGCCTCCGCGGGCCCGGGGAGGCGTCCGGGCCCGCCCCCGGCCCGGCGCCCGGTCCCGAACTCGCCCCGCTGGTGGCCGCGTTCTGCACCGAGCTGGCCGGGTGGCTGCCGCCCGGCCAGCCCGCCGACGGGGTGCGCGCCGTCCGGCAGCGGCTGGCCGAGCACACCCTGCGCGTCGCCGTCGGCGGGCGGATGAACGCGGGCAAGTCCACCCTGGTCAACGCCCTGCTCGGCCGTCGGCTGGCCGCCTCGGCCGCCACCGAGTGCACCACGGTGGTCGCCTGGTTCCGCCCCGGCCCGCTGAACCGGCTGCGCGTCCGGCGGCGCGACGGCACCGACCACTGGCAGGCCGGCGGGCTGCCGCGCGACCCCCGCGACCTCGGTGTCCCCGCCGAGCAGATCGCCGAGGTGGTGGTCGAGGCCGCCGGGCTGCGGCCGGCGGGCGACTGCGTGCTGGTGGACACCCCGGGTCTCGACTCGCTGAGCGGTCTCGACGGACCGGCCCTGGACGCCCTCGCCCGCGCCGACGCGATGATCTACGTCATGCCGCACCCCGGCGCGGGCGACGCCGAGGCGCTCGGCGCCCTGCGGGCCCAGGCCGACGGCCGGATGACGGCGCTCAACGCCGTCGGTGTGCTCAGCCGCATCGACCTGCTCGGCGACGGCCACGGCGACCCGTGGCCGCGCGCCCGTCAGGTCGCCGCGACCAACGCCGGCCGGCTCGCCGGACTGGTCGACGGTGTGCTCCCGGTCGTCGGACTGCTCGCCCAGACCGCCCTCGGCGACGACTTCACCGAGCCGGACGCCGCCCTCGTCCGCCGGCTCGCCGACGCCCCCTCCGGGGACCTTCGCCGGGCCCTCTACTCGGGCCGGCGCTTCCTCGACTGGGACGCCGCGCCGCTCGACCGGGCCGAACGCGAGCGGCTGTTCGGCCTGTTGGGCGTCTACGGCGTCGACACCGCGCTGACGGCCGCCCGCCGCGCCGCCGCCGCGGGCCGGCCGCTCGGGGCCGCCGCCCTGCTCGCGGAGTTCCGCGCCGCCTCGGGCATCACCGCCGTCGTCGAGCACCTGCGGCAGCGCTTCGTCGACGCCGCCGACGTGCTGCGCTCGACCGCGGCGCTCGGCGCCGTCGAGGCGGCCCTCGGCCCGGCCGCCGCCCTGGGCGGCACCGGCGCCGTGCCCGCCGAGGTGCTGCGGCAGGCCCGCACCCGGATCGGCCGGCTGCGCCGGCACCCGGAGCTGCGCCGCCACGAACTCGCCACCGCGCTCGCCGCGGTGGCCGGCCACCGGCTCGAACTCGACGAGGACGCCACCGCCGCCCTGATCGCCCTCGCCACCGGCCGCACCCCCACCGCCCGGCTGCGCCTGCCCGCCGACACCCCGGCGGCCGAGCTGCGCCGGGCGGCGGCCCGGGCGGCCCGGGACTGGCGGCGCCTGGAGGACGGCCCGCTGCGCGACGTCGGCCGCCACGCACGGACCGCCCGCGAGCTGTGCGAGGGCATCTACTTCGCCACTCCGCCCGCCTGACCGCGCCCCGACGGGCACCTCGGCCGCCCGTCACCCTCCCACCGGAAGGAACCACCGTGAGCGATCCCGACCAGAGCTGGGACGACGGGCGACTGCACCGGGACGACGTCATCGAGGCCGCCGACCACACCGCCTACGAGTCCCCGTCCGACTACCACCAGGGCGAGAACGGCCACGAGCCCGACCCCCACCACGACCACGCGGCCCACGACGGCTGGTGACGCCCCCGCCGCCCGGGCCGCCGGTCCGGGCCGTGCACGGCCCGCCGTCCCCCGTCCGACGGCGGGCCGGAAGCCGGGGCGGGGCGCACCGCGCACCCCGCCCCGTCGCCGGTGCCACTGCCGGGTGCTCTCCACTCTTCCTGTGCCGGGAGCCGGGGCCGGAACCGCCGGTGCCGGGGCAGGGTCAGTGGTGCGGCCCGTGCCAGCCCTGGTCGGTCTGGGGGTCCGGCGGGTCGTACGCGTCGTGGCCGTCGTGGCCGTGGTGACCGTAGTGCTCGTGGAGGTCGTGGGAGTCGTGGGAGTCGTCGTACGGGGTGCCGTGGTGCGGGTCGTCCGCCCAGGGGTCGGCGTCGTGGGGGTCGTGGTGGTGGTCGCCGTCGTCGTGCCGGCCGTCGGGGTGCCCGCCGCCGTCGCCGTGGTCGCCGTGGTGGGCCGCGTCGTCCTCGTGGTGGTGGTGCGGGGAGGTGCCGTCGTGGTGGTGGTGCGGGTCGTCGCGGTGGGGGTGGAGGGCCGGGGTGGCGCCCAGGGCGGCGCCGGCCGCGGCGTCGCCGAGGCCCCGCAGGAGGGCCGAGCCCGCCGAGCGGCGGCGGGAGCCGGGCGGGTTGGGGGAGGCCAGCGCCACCACCGCGCCCGACCGGGGGGTGCTCAGCCAGGCGCGGGTCTCGAAGCGCTTGGCCGGGACGGTGACGGTGATCCGGGTGAAGTCCTCGGTCGGCAGCCCCTCCAGGCCCGGCTTGAAGGCGTCGTTGAACAGATCGTCCGCGACCACCAGGGCCAGGTCGGTGTCCGGCGTGTTCCGGAGGGCGTCCCGGGTCTCCTGGCAGTCCAGCAGGCGGCAGGCGGTCTCGATCGAGTGGGCGACGAAGCCCAGGGCCCCGCGTTGCACGCCGCCCTGGGCGAGGGCCGCCCGGATCCGCAGCCGCCCGGCGGTTCCCGGCGCCCGGTTGATGGTGTGCAGCGCGTCGCGCAGGCCGAGGACGAGCCCGGGCAGGGCCTTGGCCTCGTCGCTGCCGGCCGGGAGCAGGAGCAGTTGGCCGTCGCCCCGGTCCTGGGCCTCGCAGCGGGCACGGTCGATGCCGCCGCGCCGGCAGGCGTGGTCCAGCGCCCGGTCCAGCCGGTCCTGGGTCTTCTCCTGGACCCGGTAGGGCCGGCCGCTGTACGCCTCGATGTCGACGACCAGGCAGATCCGGCGCATCCGGGGAGTCACGGTCCCGCTCATGCCTGGTCACCGCCGTCCGACGGGAGCGGCAGCCCGGCCGCCCGGGAGAGCAGGGTGCGGTCACGGACGACGAGTTCGCGGTAGCTGGTGCGGACGGCGCCCTGGTCCCGCAGGGTGCGCAGTGAGCGTTCGACGCTGGCGGGGGAGAGCCGGGCGAGTGCGGCCAGGTCGGCGTGGCTGAGCGGGATGTCGATCCGCAGGCCTTCCTCGGTGGGTGTGCCGTAGGAGCCGAGCAGGGTGTGCAGGGTGCGGGCGAGCCGGGCGAGGCCGGTGCCGTGGCCGGCGTCGACCCGGTGGCGGGTGGCCGTGCGGAGCTTGCGGGCGACCGAGCGCTGCACGGCGAGGGCGGCGGCGGGCCGGTCGGCGAGGAAGTCGAGGAAGGCCCGGGCGCCGATCTCCCGGGTGGTGCTGGTGCGGACGGCCAGGACGCTGGCCGAGCGCGGTTCACCGTCCAGCACGGAGAGTTCACCGATCAGTTCACCCGGCAGTCGGACGGCGAGCAGCGCCTCGCCGCCGTCCCCGGTGCCGGCGACCACCTTGACGCAGCCGGTCAGCAGGAGGGCGGTCCGGTCGCCCGGTTCGCCCTCCAGCATCAGGACCTCGCCCGGCCCGTAGACCCGCCGGGTGCCCAGCCGGCCGAGTTCCCGCAGGTCCGTGGCGTCGAGTCCGGTGAACGGGCCGCGCGGGAAGGGAAGGGGCCGGGCGCCGCCGGGTCTTCCGGAGTCCGTTCTCCGCGCGGTCATTTCGTGCGCGCTGTGCATGGTGCCTGCCCCCACCCGGTCGGCAACCCCGCCCCAACGGGGCTATTCGGTACGGAAGATAGCGCACCGCCCGGCGCGGTGTCAGTCCCGGCGCACCGCGCGCCCCGGCCCGCCGTTCCGCCCGGTCGGTCGCCGGCGAACGACAACGCAGGCCGGTTGCCGCGCATCTGACGATGCGTCAGTCTGTGGGCAGTCGACACCGGAGGGGGCCGGATGATGGTTCCATGGCAACGCCTGCGCAGGGTCTGCGCGGTTCTCGGCACGGCCGCCGCGCTCGCGGCGGGCGCCGGCGGGGTGTTCCCCGCCTCGGCGGCGGTTCCGGAGGGCGTCGTGCAGGGCGAGGGATCGCCCGGCGCCGTTCCCGGCAGCTATCTGGTCGTGCTCAAGCCGTCCGCCGGCCAAGGGGGTTCGGTGGCATCGGGCGCGGCCTCGCTGGCCCGGGCGTACGGCGGATCGGTGCGCCGCAGCTACGACGCGGCGCTGCGCGGCTTCGCGGCCGACCTCACCGCCGGGCAGGCCCGCCGGCTGGCCGCCGACCCCGCGGTGGCGGTCGTCTCGCAGAACCGCCGGGTGAGGCTCGACGGCGTGCAGACGGCGCCCGCGTCCTGGGGCCTGGACCGGGTCGACCAGCGACGCTTCCCGTACGACGACCGCTACGCCTACCCGGACACGGCGGGCGCCGGAGTGACGGCGTACATCGTGGACACCGGGGTGCGGATCACCTCGGAGGAGTTCGACGGCCGGGCCTCCTACGGCTACGACGCGATCGACGGCGACACGGTCGCGGAGGACGGCCACGGCCACGGCACCCATGTCGCCGGGACGGTCGCGGGCAGCACCTTCGGCATCGCCAAGGCCGCGAAGATCGTCGCCGTGCGGGTCCTGAACGACGACGGCGAGGGCACCACCGAGCAGGTGGTCGCCGGCATCGACTGGGTGACCGGGCACGCCGTCCGCCCGGCGGTGGTGAACATGAGCCTCGGCAGCGAGCCGGACCCGGTGATGGACGCGGCGGTCGCCGGTTCCATCGCCTCGGGCCTGACGTACACGGTCGCCGCGGGCAACCAGAGCATCGACGCGAGCGGGCACTCGCCGGCGAGGGTGCCGACCGCCGTCACCGTCGGCGCGAGCGACCGCGGCGACGCCGAGGCCTCCTTCTCCAACTACGGCCCCCTGGTGGACCTCTACGCGCCGGGCGTGGACATCACCTCGGCCTGGTACGTGACCGACTACGCCGGCCTGGGCATCGACATGTCGGGCACGTCGATGGCCGCCCCGCACGCGGCGGGTGCCGCCGCGCTGTACCTGGCGGCGCACCGGACCGCGACTCCCGCCCAGGTGTCGGCGGCGCTGACCTCGGAGGCGACCACCGGCTCGCTCCACGGGCTCGGCCAGGGCTCCGCGAATCGGCTGCTGTACACCGGCACGGTGCCCAACCGGACGCGCGGGCCGCGCTTCGCGCCCGCCGGGCCGTTGACCTTCGAGGGGCGCGGCACGTTCGAGTCCGCGGTGACCGTCACCGGGGTGGCCGGCCGGGCCCCGCGCGACCTGGACGTCGCGGTGAACATCTCCTACTGGTGGCGCGGTGACCTGAAGGTCGAGCTGGTCGCTCCGGACGGCGCGGTGTTCCTGCTCCACGGCACCGACATAGGGGAGGCCTACACGGACCTCGTCGCCCTCTACGGCGTCGACGCCTCCGCGCACACCGCCAACGGCGTCTGGCGGCTGCGGGTCACCGACGTCGGCGGGTACTTCCCCGGCACGGTCAACTCCTGGTCGCTGCAGTTCTGACCCCTGGTGTCCCGGGCCCCGCTGTTCCGGTCCCCGGTGCCCTGGCCGCCGCTGTTCCGGTCCCGGGTGGCCCGGCCGCCGGGGCCGGGACACCGGCCGGAGCGGATCAGTACGCCTCCAGGGCGGCCGCCTCCTCCCGGATCAGCTCGCGCAGCGCGGCCAGCGAGGGGCGTCGGTCGTCCAGGCGCCACTGCAGCTCCAGCGGCAGGGTGGCCCGGCCGGCGGTCCGGACGGTCACCACGTCCTCGGTGAGGTGCCCCGTCATCGAGGCGGGCACCAGCGAGAACGCGCGGCTCTGCGCCAGCAGGTAGAGCCGGGAGCCGACGATCCGCGCCGGGCCGACCAGCACCGGCGGCTCCACCCCGTGTTCGGCGCAGAGCGCCAGCACGTGGTCGTAGTAGCGCGGGCTCTGCTCGCGCGGCCAGAGCAGCAGCGGCAGGTCGCCCAGTTCCCCGAGCCGGACGGCGTCCCGCGCGGCCAGCGGGTGGTCCCGGCTCAGCGCGACCCGTACCGGCTCGTCGGCGATCCGCTCCCGCCGGTAGCCGGGGACGTCCTCCAGGAAACGGCCGAGGCCGAGGTCGGCGAGCTCGGCGGCCAACGTCGACGAGACCCGGCCGGTGTCCACCGAGTGTTCCGCCAGGACCAGCTCCGGCAGCTCCCGCTCCGCCCGGCTGACCACGGCCGGCAGCAGCCGGTTGACCACGGTGGGGGAGGCGACGATCCGCGCCGTGCCCAGTCGGGTCTCCTCGTGCAGCCGCACCCGGGCGAGCAGCGAGTCGGCCTGGGCGAGCAGCCGCGCCGACTCGGCGCCCATCACCTCCCCGGCGGCGGTGAGCCGCACCGCCCGCCGGCTGCGGTCGAACAGCTCCACCCCGACGGTCCGCTCCAGCCGGGCGACCTCCTGGCTGACCGTCGGCTGGGAGATGTGCAGCCGCTCGGCGGCCCGGCCGAAGTGCAGGGTGTCGGCCACCGCGAGGAAGACCTCCAGCTGGCGCAGGGTGAGACTCATAGTCCGGAGTCTATGGGAAGGGCCGGTATTCATTCTGGATGCCGATGTGACCGCTCCCTAGGCTGAGGCCACCGCTGCCACACCGTGGTGGCAGCCTCACAGGGAGCACACGCCATGACCGGACTGCCCATCCACATCTCCGACGAGGTCGCCGAGGCCGTCGCCGCCGGCGCCCCCGTCGTCGCGCTGGAGTCGACGATCTTCACCCACGGGCTGCCCCGGCCGCGCAACCTGGAGGTCGCGCTGGAGGCCGAGGAGCGGCTGCGGTCCACCGGCGTCGTCCCGGCCACCATCGGCGTGTACGCGGGCGTGCCCACGGTCGGCCTCTCGGCCGGCCAGATCGAGGAGCTGTCCGGGGCCGACGACCTCGACAAGGCGAGCCTGCGCGACCTCCCGGTGGTCGCCGCGCTCGGCCGCCACGGCGGCACCACCGTCGCCGCCACCGCGTTCCTGGCCCACCGCGCCGGCATCCGGGTCTTCTCCACCGGCGGCCTCGGCGGCGTCCACTTCGGCGCCTCGGAGAGCTTCGACGAGTCCGCCGACATGACCACCCTGGCCGCCACCCCGGTCACCGTGATCAGCGCGGGCGTGAAGTCGATCCTCGACATCCGGGCCACCCTGGAGCGCTTCGAGACCCTCAACATCCCGGTCATCGGCTACCGCACCCGCAACTACCCCGGCTTCTACGTCACCGACTCCGGCCACCGGATCGCCTACCGGGTCGACACCCCCGAGGAGGCCGCCAGGGTGATCGAGGCCCGCGACGGGCTGGAGCTGCCGCAGGCCGTGCTCATCGCCAACCCGGTCGACCCGGACAAGCAGCTCCCGCCGCAGGAGCTGGACGCGCTGCTCACCCGCGCCTGGGCCGAGGCCGAGCAGCAGGGCATCACCGGCAACGCCTCCACCCCGTTCCTGCTCGACTACATCCAGCGCGACACCCGGGGCCGCAGCCTGGAGGTGAACGTCGAGGTCTACCGGGGCAACGTCCGGCTGGGCGGCGAGATCGCCACTGCGCTGGCCGCCGCCCGAAGCGAGGGCTGACCGGTGCTCGGAGTGCTCGGCGACCTCGTCGAGGACATCGTCGTCTGGGTCGACGGCCCGTTGCGGCACGGCACCGACTCCGAGGCCAGGGTCTTCCGGCAGCGCGGGGGCAGTGCCGCCAACGTCGCGGCCTTCGCGGCCGGCCAGTGCCCGACCCGCTTCCTCGGCTGCGTCGGCGACGACCCGGCCGGGCGCGGTCTGGCCGACGCCCTGGCCGCGCAGGGCGTCGACGTGCGGGTCGCGCACCGGGGGAGCACCGGCAGCATCGTCGTCCTCATCGACCGGGACGGCGAGCGCACCATGCTGCCCGACCGGGGAGCGGCCACCCTGCTGGAGCCCGTCCCGGACGCCTGGCTGGACGGGCTGACCCATCTGCACGTGCCCGCCTACTCCTTCGACGGCGAGCCGGTCGGTACGGCGGCCGTCGACGCGCTGCGCCGGGTCCGCGCGGCCGGCGGGACCACCTCGCTGGACGCCTCCTCGACCGGCATGCTGGAGGGCTTCGGCCGGGAGCGCTTCCTGGCGCTCGCCGCCGGGCTGGCGCCCACCCTGCTGTTCGCCAACCGGGAGGAGTCCGCCTGGCTCGGGCTGCTCGCCGACGGGCGCCCCGGGCCGGAGCGCGCGCGGCTCGCGGCCACCACGGTGGTCACCAAGTCGGGGGCCGAGGCGACCACGATCGACGTGCCGGGGGAGGAGCCGTGCACCGTGGCGGTACCGCCGGTGCGCGAGGTCCGCGACCTCACCGGCGCGGGCGACGCCTTCGCGGCGGGCTTCCTCGCCGCCTTCCTGGACGGCCGGCTGACCGGTACCGGGCTGGGCGCGGCCGGACTGCGCGAGGCCGCCGCGCGCGGACACCGGTGCGCGGCGCGGGTGCTGGCCTCGCCCGGTGCCTCCTGCCCGCAGGACTGAGCCGGTCCGGGCCCGCCGGTGCGCGAGGGCCCGGACCGTGCGGGCCCGGACCGTGCGTGCCTGGCGGGGACCGGCGGGAGGGGTTGCCGACGAGGGTTTTGTCGGGGACACGCTCACCAATGGCGCAGCGTCCGACCGGCGGCGCACCGCGTCGGGTAGGCAGGGCTCGTTCCTTCGCCCACCCGACAAGGGGTTCGTCATGACCGTCGCCCGATCCACCGTCCGCACGGCCGCCTCCGGGCTGCTGCTCGCCGCCACCCTGCTGGCGGTGCCGCTGGCCGCCGCCGGGCCGGCCGCCGCGGAGGGCCCGCGCAACGAGCGGGAGGCGGCCGTCTGCCGCCAGGTCCTCGGCAGTCTCCTCGGCTTCGCCGGGCCGACCGCGAGCGCGGTCTGCGCCGTCCAGGGCAAGGAAGGTGCGTCGACGACCGGATGAGCGGGGCGGCCGGGGCCGGGCCGGGGGTCGGGGGAGCGGCAAGATCATGTCATCATGGTTACTGACAGGTAATCGCATGATGCCCCGTCAGTGAACCGTGTACGACCGTAAGGAAGAACCATGCGTCGACGCATCCCCGCCCTCGTGCTCACCGCGGCCCTGGCCGGTGGCGCCGTTGCCACCCTCGCCCAGGTCGCGACCGCCCCGGCCGCGGCCGCCGCCTCGATCACCGTCAACATCAACCAGCTTCGCCAGCAGGTCGCCGACCTGCGGCAGAAGGCCGCCACCCTGGACCACTACGGCGCCCGTGCCGAGGCCCGCAAGGCCCGTGCCCAGGCCGACGCGATCCAGCGCCGGATCGACCAGCTGGAGAAGTCCGAGCGCGAGGCCGGCCGCCGCTTCTGACGGCCGCCGCCGCTTCCGGTGGTCGCCGGGAGGCGGTGGGCCGGCCCCTCCGGCCGTCGCCCTCCGCCTCCGGCCGCCGCCCGGCGGTCACCGCGGCGCCGTCCGTTCCGCCCTCCGGGGCCGGGTCGGGCGGCGCCGTCGTGCCTCCGCAGGCCCGGTGCGGGCGGTCCGGCGGCCCGTTCCGCCGCCCGGTACACGAAGAATTGACGCCCCGTCGACACTCCCGTAACGCCTTGATCGGCAATCGGCCACCTGGGTCGGAACAGCCCCCACCACCGGCGCGGGACGGGCCGCGCCCGCCCTGCGCCCACCCGCGGGCGCCCCGGACCTGCACGGTCGCGGACCGCCCGGCGGACGTCGGTGACCCCGGGGGCACCCGTGGCGCCGGCCCGGCGGCCCGGCGGACGGAACGGGACCGATCGGCGTCCGGGCAGGTGGAAGGGCCGGGCCGCGGCCCTCCGGCCGGTGGCCGGATCCCTGCTCGACCGGCCGTGCGACGCGTAGTTGGCTCTGAGGCGCGGGGCCCGGCCGGGGACCTCGAACCACCCCTCCCCGGCACCGGCCGTGCGACCACGAGCCGGCGTCCGCCGGCCCGGCGGCGGTGACCGGTCCGATTCCGGCCACCGCCGTCCCACGACTCGAAGGGGGAACAGCACATGCGCTCCACGAAGATCACCCGGCCGCTCGTCGGCCTCACCCTCGCCCTGGGCATCGCCGTCGGCGGCGTGGCCGGCGCGGGCGCCGCCACCGCGACCCCGGCCGCCCCGGCCGTCCAGCCGGCGGCCGGCTCCCAGAGCATCCTCGCGGTCCAGAACTTCGGTCTGAGCACCGCGCAGGCCAAGAACGTGCAGAACTGGCTGAAGACCTGGTGGGGCTACGGCGGCGCGATCGACGGCCAGCTCGGCACCGAGAGCTGGAAGGCGTTCCAGCGCAACCTCAAGGAGAACTGGGGCTACACCGGTGCCATCGACGGCGACCCGGGCACCAACACCGTCAAGGCGCTGCAGCGACTGCTGAAGGACGGCGGCTGGGGCTACACCGGCGCGATCGACGGGATCGCGGGCGACGGCACCCGGGCGGCGTTCAAGGACTTCGCCAACGGCATCTGATCCGACCTGCGGGGATCGCGGACCCGCCCGCGATCCCCGCAGGACCCGCACGACGGCCCCCCCGCCTCCCCCGGCGGGCCGGTGCGCTATCCAGGCCGACGCCGCAACAGTACGCAAAGGAACCGGGAGGTGAGAACCCATGACCGCAGTGCCGGAACGGGTG
>NZ_JBHJRC010000216.1:0-14112 GCF_042261735.1 Kitasatospora sp. NPDC056327
GGTCCCGCGCGGGCGCGGGGCCCCGGCCGGCCCGCGGGCCCGGCCCCCGTGCCCCCCGCCCCCCGCGGGGCCCGGGGCCGCACGGGGCGGGACGTCCGGGATCAGCAGGCCCCGGCGGGCCGCCCGCGGACCACGAGGTCGGTGCGGCCGCGGGTGCCGTCGAGCCAGACCACCCGGGTGCCCGTGTCGGCGGTGGGGAACACCTGCTCCCCGCGGTTGCAGGAGACGCGCACCGGGGTGCCGCCGCCGACCGGCACCTGGTACAGCTTCGCGACCGAGCCCCCCGACCAGTGGCCGTCGGTCGGTCCGGCCTGGTGGTCGAAGGTGATCGCCTCGTCGGTCGCGGCCAACTGCAGGCCGGTCGGGGTGACGGGTGCTCCGGCGGGCACCAGATCGGTCACACCCGAGCCGTCCGCGGCACCGGCCCGGAGGGCGGCGCCGGACGCGCCCCTGTCCACCCACACCAGCGTGCCGCCCGCGAAGTGCGGGTCGTGGCTGAACGGTTGCGGCCTCCCGGCGGGCCCGGGCCCCGGGGCCCCGGGGATCGACGAGCCGGGGTTCCGCGGCCGGTCGGCCGGGTACCGGGCGGTGACCTGTCCGGTGGCGGTGGAGTAGACGGTCGGCGCGTCGACCGTCCGGTCGCCGTCGACCCAGGATTCGATCCAGCCGAGCCGGCCGTCCTTCAGCGCGAGTCCGGAGACGGTGTGGCCCTCGGGCAGCGGCAGCTCCACCGCGGGCGCGCCGTCGTGCGAGAGCCGGATCCGCCGCACGGGTGCGTTCGGGTCGGACACGAGGAAGGCGACGTCCCCGCCGGACACCCGGACGGCGTCCACGAAATCCGTCGACGTGAACACGGTGCGGACCGGGCCGCCGGCGAGCGGGCGGGTCAGTACGGCCTGCTCCTGCGGGCCGGCGCCGTCGGACGGGAGCGCCAGCCAGGCGGCCGAGCGGCCGTCCGTGTCGGCGCCCAGGTGCTGCCGCCCGTCCTGCGGGCTGAGGCGGACGGGGGAACCCGGGGAGGTGGTCGACCCGGTGTGGAGCGGGCCCCTGTCCCCGTTCGAGTCCGGGATGTTCAGGACCCAGCGTCCGCCGGCCGCGGCCGGCCGCTCGACGGCGGTCGTGTCGCGCAGCAGCGCGCGGCTGTCCGTGCCGATCCGGTCCGGCCAGCCGGCCCTGATCCCGTGCGCGTCGAACGCGGCGGCCACCGTGCGGAGTCCGGCGCGGCCGAGGCCCAGTGAGCGGGCGGCTGCGAGGACGGCGTGGCGGCCGTCCACGAAGTCGTCCAGCGGGGTGAGGTAGGAGGTGATCGTGCGGTACACCAGCCGGTCGGCGGTCAACGGGTCGAGGGTGCGCCGGATGTCCCACAGCGCGCCGCCGAAGATGGTGGCGTTGAGGTGCTCGCCGCCGCCGTCGAGCTTGGACACGATGCCGAGGTAGTCGTCGACGGTGGTGCGGCGGTCGTCCAGGCGGCGGCGCGCGCACTCCTCCGGCGTTCCGGTGCGGCACAGGCCGCCGCCGATCAGCGCGGCCCGCGGGTCGGTCATCGGGATGCCGTTGGCGGTCGCGTCGACGGCGGCCCCCAGGTAGTCGGCCAGCGCCTCGTTGATCGAGCCGGGCTGCCCGCCCGACATGAAGGGCACGCTGGTGCCGACGACGCCGTGGGTCATCTCGTGGCCGGTCACGTCGAGGTCGGCGGAGAACGGCAGATGGGCCGCGTCGCCGTTGCCGTAGACCATGCGTGAACGCCACACGGCGCCGGGCCAGGGCTCGCCGCCGTCGCTCGTGTTCACGACGGAGAAGATCGGGCCCCCCTTGCCGTCGATCCCGTCGCGGCCGAACCGGTCGCGGTAGAAGTCGTACACGGTGGCCGCGTTGAGGTGGGCGTCGACGGCACCGCCGGCCCCCGCCGAGGCGGGGAAGTCCGGGGTGGCGGAGGTGACCGGCGAGAGGTCCGCGGGGAACGGGCCCCAGAAGTCCGATTCGGTCCTTCCGGCCGCGTCGTAGGTGGCGATTCCGCCGCCGCGGGTGAGGTCGACGAGCCGGTAGGTGCCGTCCGGCATCCGGGCGATGTCCACCCGCACGGTGCGGCCCCGCAGGTCGGTGGCGGTGCCGACGGCGGGTACTCCGCCCGGGGCGGGCGGCGCGTCGGCAACCGCCGTGGTGGCGGTCGGGCCGGTGGCGGTCGGGGCAACGGCCGGGGCGGCGGGGGTCGGGGCGGGGGCGCTCCGGGTCTCGTGGGTGCGGGCGACCGCGCCGGAGACCGCGTCGACGTAGACCTCCCGGGCCGGGGGACTCCCGGCCGCCGGACCGGGGGAGCGCACGACGAAGCGCCGGGCGAGCCGGCCGGTGCCGCCCGGCAGCACGACCGCGCCGAGGTCGTCGGCGGTCGCCGCGGCCCGGGCGACCGGGTCGGGGAGCGCACCGAGGGCCGCCGCGCGCAGGGCCCCGTCGGCCGCCTTCGCGGTCGTCGGGGCGGTCAGCCCGGTGAAGTACTTGCCGCCGACCGCCTCCACCCGGCGCCCGGCCCCCTCGCCCACGAGGTGCACGAGGTACTGCCCGCCGAGCACCGGCAGTCCGCCGTGGTACTGCTGGAACCTGACGGTGGCGCGACCGTCGGCCGAGTGCTCGGTCCCGAGCTCCCCGAGCTGCGCGGTGTCGACGTGGTAGCGGTCGGGGTGGGCCGCCAGATGGGCGAGAGCGGCCTCGGCGGGACTGCCGGACGCCGCCGCCTCCGACAGCTCCGTCACCAACTGCGGCGCGGCGGTGCCGTTCCCGGCGACCAGCGAGGGGAGCGGGTCGGCCTCGGCGGTCCGACCGGCCGGGTCCGGCGGCGCGGCCGTGGCGGGCGCCGGGAGGGCGAGTGCGAGCGCCAGGCACAGGGCGGCGCTCGCGCCGAGTGGTCTCGTGGGTCGTTCGGGGCGTCGGATCACGGTGCACCTCCACGGGGCGGGGAACGGAACGAACCTCGCGGCCGGCAGCCCGAAGTGACGGCGCATCGGATCTTCACGGCCGGCCGGGAGGGGTGTCCTGCGATGCTCGGTCGCGGGCCTCCGCCGCGTCCAGGGTCCGCGCGTGAAGGTGCAGGGGTGGGCCGGCACCCTGCGCATCGGCGCAGACGCCCCGTGCCCCAACGGGCACGGGGCCGAACCGCTCCCGGGGAACGCCGCGGTCGAGGCCGGAGCGGGGCAGGACGGGCGCCAAGTGCGGCTTCGCCGTCCCGGCCCGGAGCGTGACCGGCGCCCCGGCGGGCGGTGCGCCGGGGAGTCCGGCGCCCGGCCGGATGCGTGAGCCCGCGGGCGTGCCGGTGCCGGCCGCGCTGACCAGCGGCGCCGGGCGGCCGGCGGTCGGGTTGTCGTCACGGCGCCGGGCGTGCACGACGAGGCACCGGCGCCGGTGGCGCGGGAAGCCGGACGGGGCGCGCGTCGGGACGGGGCGCGCGCCGGGGTGGATATCGGGTCGGACGCCCGGCCTCAGCCCGCCGGCGGGGTCGGGAAGAGGCTCGCCAGCGGGTTGGTGAAGGTCCGGGCGGGCATGCAGGCGGGGGCCGGGGCGAGCATCAGCCCGGCCTCCAGTTCGCGGAATCCGTTGGCCGGATCGCTCTTGGCGAGCGGGAAGTACAGGTAGAGCTGCGCGTCGGCGGCGATCCGGTGCGGACGGACGGAGAGGACGGTCCGCTTCCCGGTCGTCTCGACGGTCCAGCCGTGGGTGGTCAGCCGTTCGCCGCCCGCGTTCTCGGGAACGGGCGCCTCCTTCGGTTCGGGGGCCCTGCAGCCCGGCTCGCCGGCGTAGACGCGGCTGCGGACGCCGAGCCGGTCGAGGTCGCGCTGCAACCCGGGGGCGTCGACCGGCCCGGTGGCGTCGAGGATGGTGAGCGTGACGAGGCCGTCGCCGGCGCTCCGGAGCTCGTACGCCGCGTTGGTGACGGTGCCGAGCGAGTCCGTCGGGCCGGGCCCCGGCGAGGCCCCCGCGGCGGAGGTCTGCGGCGAGGCGATCTGCGGGGCGGGCCCGTCCGGCCCGGCCGTGCTGCCGGGCAGGCCGGTCAGCGCGACCCCCGCCGCCGCGGCGGCCAGCCCGACCGGGAGCGCCACGCGCAGCGCGAGCCTGCGCCGGCGGGCCGGCGCGGCGGCGGCCCGGGTGTCATCGAGGACGGCGTTCATGAGGTGTTCCTTCCGCAGGAGGTGACGGTGCGGGGAGAGGCCCCGGGCCGCCGCGGCCGGCAGCAGCCGGGCCAGCTCCTCCCGCTCGGCCTGCTGGGACAGGTCCTCGGGGGTGGCGTTCATCGGGTGGTCTCCTTGGTCGACCGGACCGCGGATGTGCGGTCGGCTGTGAACTGTCCGCCGGTGAGCGGGCGTTGCGTGTCCGATCCGGCCCCCTTCGGGCGCCCGCCGCGTGATGCCGCCAGCTCCTGCTCCGTCAGCTCGCGCAGCCGCGCCCTGGCGCGCGAGAGCCGGGAGCGGATCGTCCCCACCGGCCGCCCCAGCGCCTCGGCGACCGCCGCGTGGTCCAGCCCCTCCCACACGCAGAGCGCGAACACCTCCCGGTCGGCCGGCCGCAGCCGCTCCAGCGCGGCCTTGGCGGCGGCGAGCTGCTCTGCGTCCGCCATCCGCCCCGCGACCTCGGCCGCGAAGTCCGGGGCGGCCTCGGGCGGCGGCAGCCTGGCCGGCGCCCGGCGGTGACGGCGGGCGGCGCGGCGGGTGTTGCGGCGGGTGTTGCGGATCACGTTGGCCGCGATGCCCAGCAGCCACGGGCAGAGGCTGTCGCCCTCCGGCGCGACCCGGTCGCGCAGCCGCCAGGCCTCCAGGAACGTCAGCGACACGATGTCCTCGGCGGCGGCCCGGTCGCCGGTCATCCGGAGGGCGTGCCGGTGCACGGCGCCGGAGTGATCCTCGAAGATCTGCCCGAACGCCGTCGCATCCCCGGCGCGTACCCGGGCGCGAATCGAATTCTCCACAGCCATGCCCTGTCCCGCCGCGCACCGCCGTTGCGGTGATCCGCACCACAGTCCCCCGGTGGGGGCACCGGCGGAAACCCGGTTGCCCCGACGGGCGGGGTCACGTTGGCTGGGCGGCATGACCGACCCGCAGACCGACCCCGACCCCGAGCCCGGTCCCGACCCCGGCTCCGGCGGCGGCCCGCGCCCGGGCGGGCGCACCGACCCGCGCGCCGCCCTGCACACCGACCGCCTCGTGCTGCGCCGCTGGCGCGACTCCGACCTCGGACCGTGGGCGGCGATGAACGCCGACCCCGAGGTCCGGGAGCACCTGGGGGAGCTGCTCACCCGCGAGCGGAGCGATGCCTCCGTCGCCCGCTTCGAGGCCGACTTCGACCGCCGGGGCTACGGGTGGTGGGCCGTCGAGGTCCGGGCCACGGGCGCGTTCGTCGGCTTCGCGGGCCTCGACGAGGTGGACGGCGGCCTCCCGTTCACCGGGGTGGAGATCGGCTGGCGGCTGGCCCGCCGGGCCTGGGGCCACGGTTACGCCACCGAGGCCGCGCGCGCCGTGCTGGCCCACGCCTTCGGCGCCCTCCGGCTGCCCGAGGTGCTCGCCGTGACCACGGCGGCCAACGTCCGCTCCCAGGCGGTGATGCGCAGGATCGGCATGACCACCGACCCGGCTGAGGACTTCGACGACCCGACCGCCCCCGAGGGGCCGCTGCGCCGCAACGTCCTGTTCCGCATCACCCCGGCGGGCTGACGGCTCAGTCCTGCGCCGGTTGCGCCGCCGGTTCCGCGATCGGCTCCTCCGCCGTCAGGATCCCCAGCAGGCCGGGGAACCGCTGCTCGATGTCGGCCCGGCGCAGGGTGGCCATCCGGCTGTTGCCCCGGTCGATCTGGCGGATCAGCCCCGCCTCGCGCAGCGTGCGGAAGTGGTGGGTGACGGTCGCCTTGCTCACCGGCAGGGCGAACGAACTGCACGTCCGCGCGCCGTCGGCCGGCCCGGCGGCCAGCTCCCGCACCACCCGCCGCCGCAGCGGGTCGGCCAGCGCCGCCAGCACACGGCCGAGCTCGATCTCCGCCGTGTCCGGGTGCCCCTCGTCGTCGGTCATCCCCTCACCTCTCAGGTACGACTTGCATCGTACCTCCCCGGTCCCCTAGCGTCCGAGGTACGAGATCGGTCGTACCTACTGAAGGGATCCCCCGTGACCCAGCCGTTCACCCTGGTCGGCATCGCCCGCCCCAAGCCCGAGCGCGTCGAGGACCTGCGGAAGCTGCTGCTCTCCTTCGTCGAGCCCACCCGCGAGGAGCCCGGCTGCCTGGAGTACCACTTCCACGAGGACCGCGACGCCCCGGGCGTCTTCGTCTTCTACGAGGCCTGGCGCACCGAGGCCGACCTCGAAGCCCACCTGGCCCTGCCCCACATGCGCGACTTCTGGGAGCACCGGATGGACTACCTCGAACAGGACCTGGAGATCCGCTGGCTCACCATGCACAGCCCCTACCGGCCCGGCCCCCACTGACCCCGGGCCCGCGGCCGGGGCCGGGGCCGGCTCTGCGGCGGACCGCGCCCGTCAAGCTCCGGTCGGACGCCGGGAGTCGGCCCCGGTGCCGGCCCGCTCCCGCTCCGCCGCAGGGCCACGGGACACCGCCCCGGTCGGACCGCCGCCCCGCCCCCGGCGGAGCCGCCCCGCCGCAGTCGCTGACGCACCCTCGCGCGGGTGCCCCGGCTCCGGGGAGGATGGCCGGGTGAACCTCTGCGTCGTCCTCGACGGTGACCGTCTGCGTGTTCCGGCATCGGCGTTCGCGCCCGCCGGCGGCGAGGGTGAACGGGTCGTCCCCGTGAGCGCCCTGCGGGACGCCGACCCGGGTACCGCCCCACCGGAGATCCGCACCCTTGCGGGGGAGAGCCTCTTTCTCCCGGCGACCCGGCGGGCCGATCTGGAGGAGTTCTGCGCCGCCAACGGGATCCCCCTCCGGCGCAGGCCCGATGTGTGGGGCGACCTTCTGGAGCCCTTCCTGGACACCGCGTTCACCACCGCGCACCGGGAGGCGGCCCAGGCCCGGCTGACCCGGGTCGGCCTGGGCGAGGGGAAGGTGGCGGCGATTCGGGCCGAGGTCGGCCCGATGATGGTCGCCTACAACAGCGTCCACCGGGACTGGTGCCACCTCGGCCTCGCGGACCTCCTCGATGCCGCGACCTCCGGCCTGGTCCCCGAGGAGCACCGGGTCGGCCGAGCGGGCCTGGCCGCCTTCCACGCGTGGGCGATGGAGATCGCGGACCTCGGCCGTCCGCATACCGTGTAGGCGGCCCCGTTCACCAGGCCGGTGAGCGCCGGGGGAGCGTCAGTCGAGGCAGAACTCGTTGCCCTCGATGTCGCGCAGCGTGATGCACGACTCGTTCTCGCCGTCGGCGTACTGGGTCCAGGCGTGGGTCGCGCCGAGTGCGATGAGGCGGGCGGCTTCCGCCTCCAGGGTCGCCAGGCGCTCGGCGCCCACGAGGCCGGTGCCGGCCCGGACGTCCAGGTGGACCCGGTTCTTGACGGTCTTGTCCTCCGGGACGCGCTGGAAGAGCAGCCGCGGGCCGGCGCCCGTCGGGTCGCTGCACGCGAAGTACTGGCTCCGCTCCCCGGCGGGCAGCGAGTGGGCGTGGTCCTCCCAGGTGGCGAACCCCTCCGGCGGGGGCGGGGTCACGTACCCCAGCACCTCGCACCAGAACCGCGCGAGGCGTTCCGGCTCGGCGCAGTCGATGGTGATCTGGACCTGCTTGATCGATGCCATCCGGTCACCGTAACAGCGGGGTTCCGGGGGCCGCCGCCCATTTTCCGGCGGCCGGCCCTCAGCCGTGCCACCGGAACAGCAGGACGTCGACGCACAGCGGCCGCCAGTCGCCGAAGTGGCGGACGTCGAGGCCGGGCACGACGGTGGCGCCGGTGAACTCGTCGATCCACCGGAAGCCGGCCGAGGTGAGGGCCTCGCGGGCGCGGAGGTCGCGGTCGTCGCCGCTCACGAACGGGCCCAGGTGCGAGACGAACAGCTCGCCCGGCAGGTCGGGCTCCTCGCGGCCGTCCTGGTAGCGGATGACGTGGAAGTCGCCAACGGCCCCGTCGTAGTAGCGGTGGCACGGCAGCGCCGGCCGCGGTCCGAGCCCGGCGAGGGCGAGCGCGGTCACGGCCGGGCCGAGGCGGGTGGCGGTGTCGACGGGGGCGGGGGGCTCGGTGCACAGCGCCTCGAACCGCCACCGCGGGTCGCTGCTGGGCGCGCTCCGGGGCGCGTAGGCGTGCACGACGGCCGCGCGGACGTCCTCGGCCAGTCCCGGGACCGCCACCCGGGGGCGTCCCGAGCGCTCGTACAGTGCGCGCAGTCCGGCGGTGTCCCCGTTGCGCCGGTACAGGGCCAGGGCGGCCCGCAGCCGGTCGTCGCCGGGGCCGGCCGCGCCGTCGGGTTCGTTCGTCGGATCACTCATGAACTCTCCAACTCCGTTGACCCGTTGGATGGTTGCGGGTGTTCGCCGCAGGCTGCCCGAAAGGGTGCTCCGGAGGTGACGGGTGGACGGTTCCGGTGGTTCGCGGGGAGGAAGCGGGTGCCCCGCGCGTTGCCGGGGCGGTGGGGCCGTCCCGGCCGGGGCCGTGCCCGCCGGCCGCGGCCCGAGTCCCGCGCCGGGGGCCGGTTCACGCCCCGGGCCGCCGGAAGGCGAACGCGGTGACCAGCCCGCCGATCCGCCGCCCGGCCACCGGGCGCGGACCCGCCGCGGCGGCGTGGCCGAGCCGGGTGGCGCGCGGCCGGAAGTGCCACGGGCCCGGACCGACGAGGGCGGTGTTCGCGGTGTCGCGCAGGTGTTCCACCGGGACCAGCCGGCCGCCGGGCCGCAGGACCCGGGCGGCCTCGGCGAACAGGGCGGCCCGGTCGGCGGCCGGGCGCAGTTCGTGGGCGGCGAACACGAGGAGCACGGAGTCCGGAGAGGCCCCGGCGGCGGGCGGCGGCGGCAGCTCCTCGACGATGGCGCGCTGGTCGGCGCGGCCGGGAAGGATCTTGCACCACAGGCCCTCGTACGCCCACATCGGCGCGATCGCGAGGGGGCGCAGCGGGTCTGCCGGGGTCCCGGCGCGGCGGACGGTCCTCTCCGCCGGTGCCAGGCTGGGCCCGTCCGTCCCGGGGCGGGCCGCCGGTGCCGCGGAGCGGCCCGGTGATCGTCTTCGGGGGCGTTCTAGGGTGGGGGTGGATCAAGGCTCCGACGGAAGGGTTGTGCGCGGATGAGCGGGACGGTCACGGCGGTCAGCAGCAACGGGGAGTACTCCTTCACCAAGCCGAACCGGGAGAGCATCACCCTGCTCGCCGGCCTGGGCGTGGAGGGCGACGTGCACGCGGGGGTGACGGTCAGGCACCGCTCCCGCGTCGCGCAGGATCCGACGCAGCCGAACCTGCGGCAGGTCCACCTCATCCACGAGGAACTGTTCGCCGAGGTGGCGGAGCAGGGCTTCGAGGTCGGCCCCGGGCAGCTCGGCGAGAACGTCACCACGCGCGGCCTCGACCTGCTGGGCCTGCCGGCCGGCACACTGCTGCGGATCGGGGCCGGCGCGGTGGTCGAGGTCACCGGGCTGCGCAATCCGTGCCTGCAGATCGACGCCTTCCAGGGCGGTCTGCTGAAGCAGGTCGTCGGCCGGGACGGGGCCGGGAACGTGGTGCGCAAGGCCGGGATCATGGGCGTGGTGCGGGAGGGCGGTGTGATCCGCCCCGGCGACACGATCGCCGTCGAGCTGCCGGTGGGGCCGCACCGCCCGCTGGAGCGCGTCTGAGCCGGGGCGGTCCGGGGCGGGGTGGTGCGCGGCGCGTCCGGTGGGCGGGCGGCCTCGGCGTTGCACGGCGGCGCCCGCGGCTCCGGCCCCCGGCCCGGCCCCGCGGGCGCGCTCGCCACGGCTGTCGCCGTCGTCCGCGCGAACGCTTCCGCCGGGGGCGCCCGCCGGGCCCTCCGCCCGGATGCCCGGCCCGCCCACTCCTCCCGTGTCACTCCTCCCGCAGCGCCAGGTAGGCGTGGAGCCGCGCGGCCGCGTGCAGCATGGCCAGCCCGCGGTCGGTGAGCCGCCGCTGCCAGCCCGCGAGGGTGGCGGTGAGCCTGCTCGTTCCGCCGGCCGTCCGGATCTGTCCGGCGACGGCCGCGATGTCCGCCAGGCGGTAGCCGCCGCGGCGCAGCAGATGGGCGAGGTCGGCGTCGCGGACGTCGTTCGGGTGGAACACGCGGTGGCCGGTGGCGGGGTCGCGGGCGGGGGTGAGGATGCCGGCGGCCTCCCAGGCGCGGAGGGTGGCCGGGGTGAGCCGGAGCCGGTGGGCGAGTTCGCCGACGGTCCGGGGGAGGGGCGCGGTCCCGCCGCCGGACCGGTGGGTCCCGGTGGCCCCGGCGTCCGGCCCGGGCCCGGCCGTCGTCAGGTGCTCCAGCGCCGTGCGTACGGAGGCGAGGGTCTCCCGGTCGCGCAGCAGCTGGGCGTGGCCGCGGTCGAGGGCGGTGAGCGCGTCGTCGGTGCGGCCGTCGTGGACCGCGTTCATGACGGCGCCGGCGGTCGGGTGCCCGTGGGCGCGGACGAGGGCGAGGAAGGTGCGCAGTGCCGCCGCGTGCAGTTCGGTGTAGATCCGGTACCCGGCGGCGGTCCGTTCGGCGGCGGGGAGGAAGCCGTCCTTCTCGTAGTTGCGCACGGCCTGCGGTGAGAGGCCGTGCTCGCGGGCGAGGTCGGCCGGCCGCGGGTTCCGCTTCGACGGGTTGCTGTCCACTTTGAGACTTTACAGCGGATGTCCCGGGCGAGTACCCGAAAAGTCTCAACCGCTCTTTCAGGGATACGCTTGAGGTTCATGACACAGGACATCGAAGACTTCGTGCCCCCGTCGTGCGGCCTGGTGGCGTTCGGCGAACCGACGCACCGGGAACCGGCCTTCGGGAGGGTCCGCAACCACCTGTTCGCCCGGCTGGCCGAGCGCGGCTTCCGGTCGGTCGCCCTGGAGACGGACCGGGTGGCGGCGCTGGCCGTCGACGCGTTCGTCCGGGAGGGGGCGGGCTCGCTGGACGCGGTGATGCGGGAGGGGTTCTCGCACGGCTTCGGGGCGCAGGAGCCGAACCGGCGGCTGGTGGCGTGGATGCGCGAGTACAACCGGGACCGGCCGGCGGCGGAGCGCCTGGCGTTCCACGGCTTCGACGCCCCGACCGAGAACACGACGGCGCCCGGTCCGCGCCGGTACCTGGAGCACGTCCGCGACCACCTGGGGATCGACCTGGACGTGGCGGGCATCGCGGGGGACGACGAGCGGTGGAGCCGCCCGGAGGCGGTGCTGGACGCGGCGGCGTCCCCCGGGGCCTCGGCGGCGGCGGACCGGCTGCGCGCGATTGCCGACGACCTGATGGGCCACCTGTTCGCCCGGGCACCCGAGTTGACCGCGGACGGGCCGGGGCGCGAGGAGTGGGTGCGGGCGAGGACGCACCTGACGGCCGCCACGGGCCTGCTGAGGTACCACCGGCAGGCGGCCCGGCCGATGGAGCCCGCCGAGCGGCTGGCCGGGCTGCTCGGCACCAGGGACGAGATCATGGCCCGGAACCTGCTCGACATCCGGGCGGCGGAGGCGGGGCGCGGCGGGACCTTCGTGTTCGCCCACAACGCCCATCTCCAGCGCAACCCGGCCGTCTGGCGGATGGGAGAGAACGACGTGACCTGGAACGGCGCGGGCCGGATCGTGGCCGCACTGGTGGGCGGTGAGGAGTACTTCTTCCTGGCGGGGAGCCTCGGCCGGTCCCCGGCGACGGGGCTGGGGGAGCCGGCCGCCGACACGTACGAGGGCTGCCTGCGGACCCCCGGCGCGGCGTGGTCGCTGACGGCCGCGGACCGGGTCCCGGAGCGGGCGGGCCGCACCGACACCGCCCGTGCGCAGGGCTACTTCCCGTTGGACGGCGCGCTGGTGGCCGGTGCGGACGCCGTCCTGCACATCGCCGACGCCCCGGAGGCGGCACCGGAGTAGTCGGCCGGCGGCGCCGCACGGCACGGCGCGGCAGGCCGACCGGTGGCGCGGCAGATCGGCGGCGGCACGGCGGATCGGAGGTCCGGCAGGCCGCTCCGCCGGCCGCGAACGGGCCGGGGCGCAGCGGGCCGGGGGGTGCGGCGGGTCGGGGGGCGCAGCGGGCCGGGGGTGCAATACGCCGGCACCGACCGGCAGGTGCGCGCCGGGGGCGCACACCGTTGCGTGCGCGCGCCCTGGTGCCGCCGGGCCCGGACCGTCAGGCTTCCGGAGGCGAACCGGAATTGACGGGTACATCGCCACCAAGCATTCGAGGCTGCACGCCGACCGGCCGCTCACGGCCCGCCACGGGAAAGGCCGGCGGCCTCCCGTGGTCCCGACCGGGCCGACCGACCGATCGGTGTGCGGGCGCTTCGGCGCCTCGAACCGCCACACGGAGAGGTGGAGTCGTATGACAGTGGTCCACGACGGAGGAGACGGCGTCCGGTCGGGACGCCGCGGCCGGCTGCGGCGCGCGCTGGCCGTCCCGGTGGCCGGCGCGCTCGGCGCCCTGGGCGTCCTCGCGCCCGCACCGCCGGCGCACGCCGCCGCCGGGGTCCCGGCCCCGGTGCCCGTGGTGACCGGGCAGGCCGCCCCCGCGCCGCACCGGCTGGTCTACATCGCCAACCTGCGCGAGAACTCGGTCACGGCCTTCGACCCGGCGGCCGGCGCCGCCGTCGCGACCATCCCGGTCGGCACCGCCCCCGAGGGGGTGGCGGTCTCCCCGGACGGCACGCAGGCGTACGTGGTCAACGACGGCAGCAACACGGTCTCGGTGATCGACACCGCCACCAACACGGTCGGCGCGACGATCCCGGTCGGCCGGCTGCCCGGACCGGTGACGTTCTCCCCGGACGGCACGCGCGCCTACGTCGGGCGCTACGTCGGCCCGGGCGCCGGTGGCGTGGACGTCATCGACACCGCCTCCCGGACGGTCGTCACCACCGTCCCGGTCGGCGGCCAGCCCTTCGGCATCGCCGTGACCCCCGACGGGCGGCGCGCCTTCGTCGCGAACCTCATCGGCAACTTCGTCTCGGTGATCGACACCACCACCGACAGCCTGATCGCCTCCGTCGCCGGGCCCGGCGTCCGGAACCCGGCCGCCGTGGCGGTCACCCCCGACGGCAGCCGCGCCTACGTCGCGAACTACAACAGCGGCAACGTGTCCGTGCTCGACGTCGCGACCAACACGATCACCGGCAACATCCCCGTGGGGTCCGGCCCCGGTGGCGTGTCCGTCGCCCCGGACGGCGCGCACGCCTACGTGTCGAACCAGAACTCCGACACGGTCTCGGTGATCGACACCGCGAGCGGCACGGTCACCGGGACGATCCCGGTCGACGCCGGGCCCAGCGGCGTCCTGGCCGACCCGGCCGGCGGCGTCGCCTACGTGATCAGCAGCCGCACCAACACGGTGTCGGTGATCGACACCGCCACCCGCACCGTCAGCAAGGGCGCCGCCACCGGGAAGAACCCGTTCGGCCTGGGCGTGGCCACGGTCGCGCCCACCGTCACCGGGGTGCGCGGTGGGCACGGTCCCGAGGCGGGCGGCGACACCGTCACCATCACCGGGACCCGTCTGGCCGGCGCCGGGACGGTCCTGTTCGGCGACACGCCGGCGACCGGCGTCACCGTCGTCGACGACTTCACCGTCCGGGCGAACGCCCCCGCCCACGCCGCCGGGGCGGTGGACGTCACGGTGACCACCCCCGCGGGCAGCAGCGGGGAGAGCGTCGCCGCCCGGTACTTCTACGAGTACCCCTTCAGCGGCTTCCGCCCGCCGGTCGCCGACCCGCCGGCCGTCAACCGGGTCCACGCCGGCCGGGCGGTCCCGGTGAAGTTCGGCCTCGGCGGCGACCGCGGCCCGGACGTCATCGCCCGCGGCTACCCGACGGTCCACCGGATCGACTGCGTCACCGGGGCGCCCCTCGATCCGCCCGTCCCCGCGAGCACCGCGGCCGGGAGCGGCGTGCCGTACGAATCGGCGGCCCGCGGCTACTCCGTCGTGTGGAAGACCTCGCGCGCCTACGCGGGCACCTGCCGGGTGTTCACCCTCGGCCTGAACGACGGCACGAAGCACACCGCCCTGTTCCGCTTCGGCTGACGGGGCCGGAGGGCGCCGGAGCGGGAAGTCGGCGGGTCCGACT
>NZ_JBHJRC010000217.1:0-14061 GCF_042261735.1 Kitasatospora sp. NPDC056327
GGCCCGGTGGAGCGTTCCGACGCCCCGCCGGGCCCCCTCGGCGTTCGCGGCGCTAATTCCCTTGCGGGCGCCGCGCGGTGCGTGGGTAGATATCCCCCGGCACCCGGTACACACGGAGAGGAGGCGGTCGTCATGCGGGTCGAGCGAACTCGACAGGGCTCCCCGAGACCGTCCTTCCGATGCCCCTCGGCCGGCTGAACGCCGCCGACCCCTGACATCCCCGCGCCGCGCCGGGTTCCCCGCGCGGCATCCCCTGCGGGCGCATGCCCGCCCGGGCTTGAATCACCCGACCTTGGAGGTCGTTGAACCATGTCGTACACCGAGGTACCCGGCGTCCGGGTCCCGATCCGGATGTGGACCGACCCGGCCACCGTCGAGGGCCAGGCCATGCAGCAGCTGCGCAACATCAGTTCGCTGCCCTGGCTGCACGGGCTCGCCGTGATGCCCGACGTCCACCTGGGCAAGGGGGCGACGGTCGGTTCGGTGATCGCCATGCGCGGCGCCGTCTGCCCGGCGGCGGTCGGCGTGGACATCGGCTGCGGGATGAGCGCGGTGAAGACCTCGCTCACCGCGAAGGACCTGCCCGACGACCTCTCCCGGCTGCGGTCGCGGATCGAGCAGGTCATCCCGGTCGGCCGCGGCCTGCACAGTGAGCCGGTCGACCCGGGCCGGCTGCACGGGGTCCCGGCCGGCGGCTGGGACGACTTCTGGCAGCGGTTCGACGCGATCGCGCCTGAGGTGAGGTGGCGGCGCGAGCGCGCGGCCCAGCAGATGGCGACGCTCGGCGGCGGCAACCACTTCATCGAGGTGTGCGTCGACGACACCGGCGCGGTCTGGCTGATGCTGCACTCCGGGTCGCGCAACATCGGCAAGGAGCTGGCGGAGCACCACATGGGCGTCGCCCAGTCGCTGCCGCACAACCAGGGCCTGATCGACCGTGACCTCGCGGTGTTCGTCGCGGACACCCCGCAGATGGCCGCGTACCGGCAGGACCTCTTCTGGGCGCAGGAGTACGCCAAGCGCAACCGGGCGCTGATGATGGCGCTGTTCCAGGACATCGTCCGGCGCGAGTTCCCGCGGGCGAAGGTCGGCTTCGACGAGGTGATCAGCTGCCACCACAACTACGTCTCGGAGGAGCGCTACGACGGCGTCGACCTGCTGGTCACCCGCAAGGGCGCGATCCGGGCCGGGGCGGGCGACCACGGGATCATCCCGGGCTCGATGGGCACCGGGTCGTACATCGTGCGCGGGCTGGGCAACGAGGCGTCGTTCAACTCGGCCTCGCACGGGGCCGGCCGCAGGATGAGCCGCAGCGCGGCGAAGCGGCGGTTCACCACGGAGGACCTGGTCGAGCAGACCAAGGGCGTGGAGTGCCGCAAGGACCCGGGGGTGGTGGACGAGATCCCGGGCGCGTACAAGTCGATCGAGAAGGTGATCGAGCAGCAGCGGGACCTCGTCGAGGTCGTGGCGCACCTGAAGCAGGTGGTCTGCGTCAAGGGCTGAGTCCGTTCCGCGACCGTTCGTCCGAGGGAGCCCCCGGCCGTGGCCGGGGGCTTTCGCGCGTCCGTGGCCGTGCCGTCCCGCGGGCACGGCGTTCTGCCGTCCACCGGTGCCGATGCCCTGCCCGGGGTGCCCCGGACCGGCCGGAGCGCTCAGTTCCCGTCGCGCCCGGGGTCGAGCCGCCGGTAGCCGGGGTGCACCCCGGGGGAAAGGTGCTGGGCCTCGGCGATCCGGCGCAACAGGGCGGCCAGCGCGGCGCGTTCCTGAGGATCGAGGCCCGTGCAGACGGCCTCCTCGTGGGCCGCCGCCGCGGCGGCGAGCCCGCGCATCGCCTCCTCGCCCCCGGGGGCGAGGTACAGGTCCTGGAACCGGCGGTCCTTGGGATTGCGCCGGCGTTCGACCAGACCGCGCTCCTCGATCGCGTCGACGAAGGCCACGAAGCGGCTGGGGGACATGCCGAGCCGCCGCGCGAGGTCCTGCTGGTGCCGGCCGGGGTCCGTCGCGACCGTTCGGAGCAGGCCGGCCTGGGCCGGGGTGAGGTCCAGTTCGGCGACCCGTGCGGCGAAGGCCTGTGCCGCGTGTTCGCCCAACTGCGAGAGGAGGAAGGCGACCTGGGATCCCTGTGGGCCCTGGTGCCGGGCCGGGGCGCGGTCGGGGGTCTCGGTCATGCGAACAACCCTAGCAGTGGACAATGATGTCCCAAGGTGAACTATTGTTGTTCTGGAACTACCGGCGCCGGGGTCGATCAGCCCGGTGCCCGGCCCTGCCCTATCGACCCGTACTCGACTGGAGCACCTCTCATGACCACGACATCAGCGGCGCCTGCCGCCCTCACCCGGCGCCGGCAGACAGGTCCCCCCTTGCTGCTGCCCGCCGTGGCGTTCGCGGCCCTGATGGTGGCCTCCGTGGTGCTGGCCCGGCAGACCCCGCTGCCCACCGCCTCGGCGGCCGAGACGCTCGCCTACTACCAGGAGCACGGGACCGCGGTGAAGATCGCCGGGACGCTGCAGTTCGGCGCCTCGCTCCCGCTCGCCGTTTGGGCCGCGATCGTCCACCAGCGGCTGCGCCGGCTCGGTGTGACGGCACCCGGCCCCGGCATCGCGCTGGCGGCGGGGGTGCTCTCGGCGGCGGCGATGGCGCTGTGCGGGCTCACGCTGTGGGCCGCCTCGCGGGTCGGGGACCTCGGCGACGCGCCACTGGCCCGGTCGCTCGCAGACCTCGCCTTCGCCTCCGGCGGCCCCGGACACGTCGTGCCGTTCGCCGTGATGCTGGCCGGTGCGGCCGTGCCGATGCTGTTGCTCGGGTTCGGGCCGAAGGGCTTCGCCCGGGCGGGCCTGGTCCTCGCCGGGATCGGTGTCCTCGGGACCCTCGCCCTGCTCTCCACCGGCCTCGGGTTCTTCCTGCCGATCGCCCGCTTCGGCGGACTGATCTGGCTGATCGCGGCCAGTGTGATCCTGCCGGACCAGCGGCCGCGCAGCACCGGCGCCGCGGCCGCCCAGGAGGCGGGGAGCGACTGACGGCGCGAGCCGTTGCGACCGCCCCGGTGCGGTGACGGCCCGGCCCCGTTGGTGGTGCTCCGGGGCGGGCCGTCCCGGCCGGGGGAGGGCGGCGGGGCGCGGCGCCGGGAGGCGCGGCGGCCCGCCGTGACCGAGTGGGCCGTCGGGCCCGCGAGGAAGAGGGAAGGCGGCGCGGCGGTCTCCTGGGAGGAGGACCGCCGCGCCGTCGGCCGTCGGCTGTCGTACGGCGCCGGTGGCCGGTGCCGTCCCGGGTGCCGGACCACTCCGTCCGTTGACCGGGGGAGGGGCCGCCGGGCGACCGGGGCGACCGGGGCGACCGGGGCGCGCGGGGCCCGGAGGCTCCGGCAGCGCCTCAGGAGCCGGCGAGCCGGCGGTCGAGAACGGCGAGGACCAGCTCCTCGACCCGGCGGGCCACCGCCCGGCCGTCGTCCGCCCCGCTCTCGCGCTCCCGGCCGTCCGGGACCTGGTCGGCCAGCAGGTCGAAGGTCTCGAAGCTGGTCAGCATGAACAACACCCCCACCAGCTCGTCGAGTCCGGCCTCGCCGACCTCGGCGCCGCGGTCGGCGAGCACCCGGCCGAGCACCACCCGGAGCCCGCCGCGCCGCCGCTCGTTGCGGCTGCGCAGCGCGGTCTCCAGCTCCGGGTCGAGGATGGCCAGGCCGCGCAGCCGGCGCAGGGCGGTCCGGCCGGAGGCGTAGAAGCCGGTGAGCACGTCGAGCACCGCGGAGAGCGCCTCGCCGCCGGTGGGTGCCGTGAACGCCGCGGGCATCCCGGCCATCCCGCCGCGCTGGGCCAGGTCGTCGAAGAGCGCCTCCAGGAGGCCGGTCTTCGAGTCGAACTGGTAGTAGACGGTCATCCGCGCCACTCCGGCGGTCTTGGCGACGGCGTCCATGCTGAACGAGGCCGGCCCCTTCTCCCCGGTGAGCAGCTCGCAGGCCGCCTCCAGGATGCGGGCGCGGGTCTGTTCGGCGGCGACCTGGCGCTGGCCGGCTCGGTACTGGCGGGGGCTCATGGGCTGCTGACGTCTCCTGAGGCGGGTGCGGTGGCCTTCATTGTGCTCCCGGTCCGGGCGGGGCTGTCCAGCGGCGGCCCCGGCCCGGCGCCGACGTCCGGCCGGGCCGGGCGCCGGCTCCGGAGCACCGTGGCGGGCTCCCGGAACCGGCGCCGCCGCAGGTGCCGCGGGCCCGTCGTCCGGCGAGCAGTGCCGGGCGACGGGCCCTGACGCGCGTCCCCGGGACGGCGGCGCGCGGGTGCGGGCGGGTGCCCGCGGCTCAGGCGGCGGCGGGCACCCGCGCGTCCGGGCCCGCTCCGCCGCCGCCCGGCCGCTGCGCCATTCCGGCGGCGACGCCCGCCGTCATGCCGCCGTCCAGTCCGAGCAGCGCGCCGGTGACGAAGCCCGCCGCGTCGCTGCCGAGGAAGACGACCGCGTCCGCGATCTCCTTCTCGGTGGCGATCCTGCCCAGCGCGGTGGCCAGTCCCGCCCGCTCCAGCGCGCCCGGGTGCCCGCCGACCCGCCGGCGGAACTCCTCGGTGTCGACCGGCCCGGTGATCAGCGCGTTCACCCGGATCCCGGCCGGGCCCGCCTCCAGCGCGGCGGCCCGGGTCAGCCCGACCACGCCGTGCTTGGCCGCGGTGTACGCGCCGAGGCCGAAGGCGTTGCCCTGGACGCCGGCGGTGGAGGCGTTGTTGACGATGCTGCCGCCGCCGCTCGCCCGCATCGCCGCGATCTCGTGCTTGAGTGCGTGGTAGGTGCCGGTCAGGTTGACCGCGACCACCTCGGCGAAGGCCTCGGCCGGTACCCGGTCGAGCGGGCCGAACGCCCCGCCGCCGCCCGCGTTGTTGAAGGCGATGTCCAGCCGGCCGTGCCGTTCGACGGTGGTGTCGACCAGCCGGGCGACGTCCTCCTCCACCGTGACGTCGGCGGCGACGAACTCCGCCCGTCCGCCCTCGCCCCGGATCCGTTCCGCGACGGCCTCGCCCAGCCCGGCCCGGCGGCCGGAGACCACCACGTGCGCCCCGGCGGCGGCCAGCGCGGCTGCCGCGGCGGCCCCGATTCCCGACGTCGAACCGGTGACCAGCGCGATCTTCCCCAGGAGTTGACTCATCGTCGGCATCCCCTCCGGGCGGCCCCGGGCCGCCCTTGACGTTGACTCTCTGCGGGTTAATTTGTTTGTATAGTCTATACGAATTCAAGTCCGGGGCAAGGCGCACCCCGCTGCCGCCGGCGGCGGTGAGGAGGAAGTCGTGGAGATCGTCGTGGTGGGAGCGGCCGGCCGGACCGGGCGCCTGTTCGTCGGGAAGGCACTGGAGGCCGGGCACGCCGTCACGGCGCTGCTGCGCGATCCGGCGGGACTGCCGGTGGAGCACGAGCGGCTGACGAAGGTCCGCGGGGACGTGTTCGACCCGGACACGCTGACCGGTCCGCTGGACGGCAAGGACGCCGTGGTGGTGGCGCTGGGGGTGACCGGCCGGGCCGCGACGACGGTCTTCTCGGAAGGCGTGCGCAACATCGTCGCCGCCGCCCGCGGGGGCGGGGTGCGGCGGCTGGTCGCGATGTCCTCGGCCGGGCTGGAGACCGGGCACCTGCCGGTGCTGCAGCGGTTCGTCGCCGGGTTCGTGGTGCACCGGATCTACCGGAACATCCACCTCGACCTCGCGCGGATGGAGGCCGAGATCGAGAGCGGCGGCGTGCCGGAGTGGACCATCCTCCGGGTGCCGATGCTCACCGACGGTCCGGCCACGCCCGGCTACCGGACGGTGATCGGAGGGCACCTCCCGAAGGCCTCGCGCGCCGCGCGGGCGAACGTCGCCGACTGCCTCCTCGCCTGTCTGGGGGACCCGGCGACCCATCGCCGGCGCGTCGAAGTGGCCGACTGAGCGCCCCCGGCGCGATCACCGCCAGCCGTCGAGAGGAGGACACGGCATGAGGGACACGTCCTGGAGCGCCCCGCCCCGGCGGAAGCCCGCTCGCCCGTCCGGCCGCTGAGGCCGCCCGCCGCCCGCCGCCCGCCGTACGTCGCCCCGGGGCGGCCCGGTGCGCAGGCCCGCGGGCGCACCGGAGCCCGGGCCCCCCGACCAACGGGGCCCGGGCTCCGGACGACTACGGGTGCGGCGGTGCTCAGGCGGCGGCCGGCAGCTCGTCCAGGCCCTCCTGGACCAGCTTGGCCAGGCGGTCCAGCGCCTGCTCGGCGCCCTCGGCGTCGGAGGCCAGCACGACCTCGTCGCCACCCTGCGCGCCGAGCGCGAGCAGGCCGAGCATGGAGCCGGCGTTGACCGGGTTGCCGCCGGGCTTGGCGATGGTGATCGGCACGCCGGTGGCCGCGACGGCCTTGACGAAGACGGAGGCGGGACGGGCGTGCAGGCCCTCGGCCCAACCGATGGTGACGCGGCGCTCAGCCATGAGACGTGCCTTTCCGGTAAAGCTGGTCACGGCCGTGATGGGGGAAACGGACGTGTTGTCTAGACCAGTGTCGCACGCAGGACACCCCATCTCACTGCCCCGTTCGGGACTTGTGATTGTTTCTTTCGGGGTCATAAACCACGCATAATCCCCGTTCAGCGGCCATGTCCACCCTGCCGTGAACGCACGCCCGGCGCCATTCGGCCCGCCGCCGGATAACCTGACGATCGTGGACGACTCCGCGGCACCGAACCCCGAGCAGGAACCCCGTCCGGCCCCGCCGGCCGAGCCGGACTACCCCCAGCACTGGGAGGCCGACATCCTGCTGCGGGACGGCGGAACGGCCCGGATCCGCCCGATCACCCCCGCCGACGCCGGCCGCCTCGTCGAGTTCTACGAGCAGGTCTCGGACCAGTCCAAGTACTTCCGTTTCTTCGCTCCCTACCCCCGGCTCTCCGACAAGGACGTCCGCCGCTTCACCCACCACGACTTCGTCAACCGGGTCGGCCTCGCCGTCGTCGTCCGCGACCGCTTCATCGCCACCGTCCGCTACGACCGGATCGACCCGGACGGCCGTCCCTCCGACACCGGCACCGACGCCGAGGTCGCCTTCCTGGTCCAGGACGCCCACCAGGGCCGCGGCGTCGCCTCCGCGCTGCTGGAGCACATCGCCGCGGTCGCCCAGGAGCGCGGCATCCGCCGGTTCCAGGCCGAGGTGCTGCCCGAGAACCGCAAGATGGTGAAGGTCTTCACCGACGCCGGCTACGTCCAGCGCCGCAGCTTCGCCGACGGCGTGGTCCACCTGGAGTTCGACCTCGAACCCACCGCCGCCTCGCTCGCCGTCATGCGGGCCCGCGAGCACCGCGCCGAGGCCCGCTCCGTGCAGCGGCTGCTCACCCCGCGCTCGGTCGCGGTGATCGGCGCCTCCCGCACCCCGCAGACCGTGGGGCGGACCCTGCTGCGCGACCTGCTCGCCGGGGCCGTCGGCGACGACCGGCCGGTGTACGCGGTCAACCGCAACGCCGCGCCCGGCAGCGAGCTCGACGGCGTCCCGGTGCACCGCTCGGTCCTCGACATCCCCGGCCCGGTCGACCTCGCGGTGATCGCCGTCCCCGCCTCGGCCGTCCCCGCGACGGTCGCCGAGTGCGGCGCGCACGGCGTCCAGGGCCTGGTGGTGGTCACCGCCGGTTACGCCGAGACCGGCCCCGAGGGCCGCGACCGCCAGCGCGCCCTGGTCCGCCAGGCCCGCGCGGCCGGCATGCGGGTGATCGGCCCCAACGCCTTCGGCCTCCTCTCCACCGACCCCGACCGCCCGCTCAACGCCTCGCTCGCCCCCGTGCTGCCGGAACGCGGCGGTTTCGGCGTCTTCTGCCAGTCCGGCGCGATCGGCGTCGCCCTACTGGAGTCCGCCCACCGGCGCGGCCTCGGCATCTCCTCCTTCGCCTCGGTCGGCAACCGCGCCGACGTCTCCGGCAACGACTTCCTCCAGTACTGGGCCGAGGACCCGGCCACCGACGTCGTCCTGCTCTACCTGGAGTCCTTCGGCAACCCCCGCAAGTTCACCCGGATCGCCCGCCGGCTCGCCCAGGCCAAGCCGGTCGTCGTGGTCAAGGGCGCCCGCCACACCGGCAGCCTGCCGCCCGGGCACGCAGTCCCCGCCACCGCCACCGGTCTGCGGGACGCCACCGTCGACGCCCTCTTCCAGCAGGCCGGCGTCACCCGGGTGGACACCATCACCGAGCTGTACGACACCGGGGAGCTGCTCGCCCACCAGCCGCTGCCGCCGGGCGACCGGGTCGCGGTGATCGGCAACTCCGACTCCCTGGGCCTGCTCACCCACGACGCCTGCCTCTCGGCCGGCCTGCGCCCGCGCACCCCCGTCGACCTCACCACCGCCGCCACCGGCGACAACTTCCGGATCGCCCTGGACACCGCGCTCGGCGACCCCGGGGTGGACGCGGTGATCGCCGTCGCCATCCCGCCGCTCGGCAACCAGTCCTGGGGTCCGCGCGCGGCCGTCCTGCCCACCGGCCCGGACGGCTCCGGGCCCGGAGCCGACGACCCGGAGATCGCTGCCGCCCTGCTGGAGGCCGGCGAGCGCGCCCGCGCGGCCGGCAAGCCGCTGCTCCTCGCCCACCTGGCGCTCACCGACCTGCCCGGCCGGCTGCGCCCCGGCGGCATCCCCGCCTACCCGGCACCCGAACGGGCCGTGCGGGCCCTGGCCCACGCCGTCCACTACGCCGGCTGGCGCCGCCGGATGGCCGCCGCCGAGGAGACCGCCCGGGTCCCCGAACTCGACCGGATCGACGAGGCCGGCGCCCGTGTCCTGGTCGAGGCCGCGCTCTCCACCCGCACCGCGATCGCCGCCCGCACCCAGCCCGGCGGCGCCCGGATCACCCTGCCCGACGCCGACGCCGCCGCGTTGCTCGCCCGCTACGGCATCGACGTCTCGCCGGCCCTGCCGGCCCCCGACGAGCAGAGCGCCGTCCGCGCCGCCGGGACCCTCGGCTACCCCGTCGCCCTCAAGGCCACCGCCCCCCACCTGCGGCACCGCCCCGACCTCGGCAGCGTCCGGCTCGACCTGACCGACGAGGAGGGCCTGCGCCGAGCCCACCGGGAACTGGACGGCCTGCTCGGCGGCGCCGCCCAGGCCGCCCTGGTCGTCCAGCGGCTCGCCCCGCGCGGGGTGGACACCGTGATCGGTGCCACCGTCGACCCGGCGGTCGGCGCGATCCTCTCCTTCGGCCTCGCCGGCGCCCCCGCCGAGCTGCTCGGCGACGTCGCCCACCGACTGGTTCCGGCCACCGACCAGGACGTCGCCTCGCTGGTCCGCGAGGTCCGCGCGGCGCCCCTGCTGTTCGGCTGGCGCGGTGCCGAGGCCGTCGACACCGACGCCCTGGAGGAACTGCTGCTGCGGGTGTCCCGGCTGGTCGACGACCTGCCGGAGGTCGCCTCGGTGGATCTCGAACCGGTGGTCGTCGCCCCGCACGGGCTGGCGATCCTGGGGGCGCGCGTACGCATCGCGCCCCTGCCGGTCCGCAGTGATCTGGGCCCGCGCGCCATGAGCACGCTGTAACCTTCCTTGGTTGCGTCCGGACCGCGGGCGCCGTTGTCCGAAGCTCGGCGCCGCGCCGCCCGCTTCGTCGGCGGACCATGCCAGGATGGAGTTATGGCGAAGACCGGCACCACCACCACGCAGGACCTGCGTTCCGCGATCGAGCGCAGCGGCTACTACCCGGCCCTGGTGTCCGAGGCGGTGGAGTCCGCGGTGGGCCCCGAGCCGATCAGCTCCTACCTGGTGCACCAGGAGACCACCTTCGACGCCAACGAGGTGCGCCGGCACGTCACCGTCCTGGTGCTGACCGCGACCCGTTTCGTGGTGAGCCACACGGACGAGCAGACCGGCGACGGCAGCAGCACCGCCGTCCCCCTCGCCACCACCTCCACCGAGAGCGTCCGCCTGGACCGGATCAACTCCGTCGTGGTGAGCCGGATGGTCGCCAACCCGGAGACGTACACCCCGGGCACCCTGCCCCGCGAGGTGGTGCTGACCATCGGCTGGGGCGCCGTCCAGCGCCTGGACCTCGAACCGGCCGGCTGTTCCGACCCCAACTGCGAGGCGGACCACGGCTACACCGGCTCGGCCACCGCTGACGACCTGTCACTGCGGGTCAGCGAGGCCGGCGACGGCCCCGAGACGGTCGCCCAGGCGCTGGCCTTCGCCGGTGCCCTCTCCGAGGCCACCATCGCCAACGGCCCCCGGGTCTGACCGGGCCGAACGCCCCGCTCCCGCCGCCGACCGGCCTCCCGCCGCCCGCACCGCCGCCGCCAAGCACCGACCTGCCAAGCACCGACCCGCCACGTACCGATCCGCGCCGTCCGGACGCCGCCCCCACGCGCCCGGGCCGCACCGGCCAGCCAGGAAGCCAGCCCCGCCACCATGCCCTTCGTCCCCGACGGCCACGACGCCTTCGAGCTCCTCGACCCCGCCGCCGCTCCCGCGCCCCCCTACGGCAGCGGCTCGCTCTGCGACCTGCTGCCCTCGGTCGCGGCCGGCCTCGGCGTACCCGGCTTCGAGGCGGCGCTGCCGCTGGAACCCGCCGACCGCGCGGTGGTCTTCCTGGTCGACGGCCTCGGCTGGGAGCTGCTGCTGCGCCACCCCGAGTACGCACCGTTCCTCTCCTCGCTGACGGCCGGCTCGCTCGGCGGCACCGGCCGTCCGCTCACCGCGGGCTTCCCGTCCACCACCGCCACCTCGCTGGCCTCGGTCGGCACCGGCACCCCGCCGGGCCTGCACGGTCTGGCCGGCTACACGGTGGCCGTGCCCGGCGCCGGCCACCTGATGAACCAGCTCCGCTGGCAGCCGCACACCGACCCGGCCGCCTGGCAGCCCTACCCGACCGTCTTCGAACGGGTCGACGCCGCCGGGGTGGCCACCGCCCAGGTCTCCTCCCCGCTGTTCGCCCAGACGCCGCTGACCCGGGTGGCGCTCTCCGGCGGGACCTTCCTCGGCCGCACCACCGGTGAGGAACGGATGGACCGGGCCGCCGCCTGGCTCGCCGAGCACGACCGGGCGCTGGTCTACACGTACGTCAGCGAACTGGACGGCGCGGGGCACCGCTTCGGAGTGGACTCCGACGAGTGGCGGATGACCCTCGACGCGGTCGACCGCCTCGCCCGGCGGCTCGCCGAACAGCTGCCGCCCCGCTCGGCGATGTACGTCACCGCCGACCACGGCATGATCGACATCGCCCCCGAGGACCGGATCGACTTCGACGAGGACTGGGAGCTCGGCGCGGGCGTCGCGCTGCTCGGCGGCGAGGGCCGGGCCCGCCACGTCTACGCCGTGCCCGGCGCCGCCGCCGACGTGCACACGGTGTGGAGCGAGGTGCTCGGCGACCGGATGTGGGTGGCCACCCGGGACCAGGCGATCGAGGCGGGCTGGTTCGGCCCCGTGGTGGACGACCGGGTCTACCACCGGATCGGCGACGTGGTCGCCGCCGCCCGTGACGACATCGCGATCGTGGCCTCCCGCAACGAGCCCGGCGAGTCCGCGATGATCGGCCTGCACGGTTCGATGACCCCGGTCGAGCAGTTCGTGCCGCTGCTCGAATTCCGCCGATGAACTCCCCCGATGCGAAAGGCCTTTGCACCACCCATGGCTGAACTGGTGTTCTTCTCCGGCACGATGGACTGCGGCAAGTCGACGCTCGCGCTCCAGATGGACCACAACCACGGCGCCCGCGGCCGGCAGGGGATGATCCTCACCCGCAACGACCGGGCCGGCACGGCCACCATCTCCAGCCGCCTCGGCCTGCGCGCCGACGCGGTCGAGGTGACGGACGACTTCGACTTCCACGCCCACGTGGTGCACCGGCTCTCGGCCGGTGCCCGGGTCGACTACCTGATCTGCGACGAGGCCCAGTTCTTCACCCCGGGCCAGATCGACCAGCTCGCCCGGGTGGTCGACGAACTGGAGATCGACGTCTACACCTTCGGCATCACCACCGACTTCCGAACCCGGCTCTTCCCGGGCTCGCAGCGGCTGATCGAACTCGCCGACCGGGTCGAGGTGCTCCAGGTCGAGGCGCTCTGCTGGTGCGGCGCGCGGGCCACCCACAACGCCCGCACGGTCGGCGGGGTGATGGTCGTCGAGGGGGCGCAGGTGGTGGTCGGCGACATCTCGGTCCGCGCCGACGAGGTCGGCTACGAGGTGCTCTGCCGCCGCCACCACCGCCGCCGGCTCACCGCCGCCACCGCCCGCGCCGCGGTGCTCTCCCCGGACGTCCTCCCCTTCGAGGAGCAGCAGGCCTAACCCGTCTGCAGCACCGAGAAGTGCCCGCCGCGCGGGTCCGCCAGCCGGGCCGCCGGGCCGCGCGGGGTCGGCTGCGGGCCGACCAGCACCCTGCCTCCCAGCTCGACCGCCCGGCGCGCCGTCAGATCGACGTCGGCGACCGCGAAGTGGGTGCGCCAGCGCGGCGGGTGGCCGCGCAGCTCGGCCCCGCGCCGGACCCCGGCCACCGGTCGGCCGTCGACCAGCAGCGCCGCTCCGCCGCCGGTCTCCGCCACCGGGACCCCGAGCACGCTCCGGTAGAACACCGCCGCACCGTCCGCGTCCGGGGTGAGCAGCTCCGCCCAGGCCGGCCCGCCCGGCTGGGGACCGGCCTCCCGGCCGGGGTGCTCCTCGCCCTGCCAGAGTCCGAAGACCGCGCCCGAGACGTCCGCCGCGATCGCCAGCCGCCCGGCGCGCTCCGCCTGCAGCGGCCCGACCGCGACGGTTCCGCCGCACTCCCGCACCAGCTGGGCCGAGCGGTCGGCGTCGTCCACCGCGAAGTAGGTGGTCCACTGCACGGGGAAGCCGGCCACCGAGGACACCCCGAGCCCGGCCACCGGCTCACCGCCGAGCCGGGCCCGGACGTAGTCGCCGAGCTGCCCCGGGCCGGGGGAGAAGGTCCAGCCGAGCAGGTCACCGTAGAACTCCCGGGCACCGGGCAGGTCGTCGGTCATCAGGCTGACCCAGCACGGGGTGCCCTGGGCCAGCCGGATTGTCAGCGCGGGCATGACAGGTCTCCTCGGGGGGCGGACGGCGCACGAAACGGCGCAGTGAGGGTGATGCTTCCACCGTGGCGCGGATCGAACCCTCGGGCCGCGCGGAAAGTCCGGCAAAGACCGCACAAAGAGCGGGGCCGGGCCCTCCCCCGCCCGGGGCGCGGCCGGCACCCGTCGTCCCGCCGCCCCGCTGCGCCACAATGGCCGCCATGACCACCACTCACGATGACTCCCCGCTGGTGTCGGTGACCGAACTGCGGGCCGCGCTCGACTCCGGGCGCCCGCCGGTCCTGCTCGACGTGCGCTGGCAGCTCGGCGGCCCGCCCGGCATCGAGGACTACGCCGCCGGCCACCTGCCCGGCGCCCACTTCGTCTCCCTCGACACCGAGCTCGCCGCCCCGCCCGGTCCGCCCGGCCGGGGCGGGCGCCACCCGCTGCCCGACCCGGAGGAGTTCGGCGCCGCGCTGCGCCGCTTCGGCGTCTGCGCCGACCGTCCGGTGGTGGTCTACGACGGCGCCACCGCGCTGGCCGCGGCCCGCGCCTGGTGGCTGCTGCGCTGGGCCGGCCACCCGGACGTCCGGGTGCTGGACGGCGGGTTCGCGGCCTGGCGGGAGGCCGGGCTGCCGGTGAGCACCGAGGTGCCGGTCGCCGAGGACGGCGACTTCAAGCCGGTGCCGGGGCGGCTTCCGGTGACCGACGCGGACGGCGCCGCCGCCCGGGCCCGCGAGGCGCTGCTGCTGGACGCCCGGGCGGGGGAGCGCTACCGGGGTGAGACCGAGCCGGTCGACCCGCGGGCCGGCCACATCCCGGGCGCGGTCTCCGCGCCGACCAGCGAGAACGTCGGTCCGGACGGCCGCTTCCTGCCGCCCGCTGAGCTCGCCGCCCGCTTCCGGGCACTGGGCGCGGGCGAGCGGGAGACCACCGTCTACTGCGGTTCCGGCGTGACGGCCGCCCACCAGATCCTGGCCCTCGCGGTGGCCGGACTGCCGGCCACCCTCTACCCGGGCTCCTGGAGCGAGTGGTCCAGCGACGTGACCCGCCCGGTCGCGGTCACCGACCAGCCTGGCTGAGCCCGGCGCCGCACGGCGGAGGGGC
>NZ_JBHJRC010000218.1:0-14029 GCF_042261735.1 Kitasatospora sp. NPDC056327
ACCACCGAGCGCACCCTGCTCCTCGGCGAGGTCTACCGGCGGGGCGGCGCCTGGCGGTTCCGGGTGGTCGGGCAGGGCTTCGACCACGGGCTGGAGGAGCTGGCCCGCGGCTACGGCGTGGACGTCGAGGGCTGAGCGGAGGGGGCCGGGGACGGTCGGGGCCGGCCGGGTCGGTCGGGGTCGGCCGGGTCGGTCGGGGTCGGTCCGGGGCTGTCCGGGGCTGTCGGGGCCGGCCCCGAAAATGATCGGCGGGCCGGCCCCGGCGCTGGGAGACTGGGCGCCTGATCGTCCGGATCGCCCGGATCCGGCGGAGGAGAGGAGCGGACATGGGCATGGACACGGGGGACGGGCGGGTCGCCCCGCCGCTGACCGGCGGCGAGCGCGAGACCCTGCGGGCGTACCTGGACTTCCACCGGGCGACCCTCGCCCTGAAGTGCGCCGGCCTGACGGACGAGCAGCTCCGGCTGCGGTCCAGCCCGCCCTCCACGCTGACGCTGCTCGGGCTGGTCCGGCACATGGCGGAGGTCGAACGGACGTGGTTCCGGCGCGTCGTCGACGGCCAGGACATCCCCCTGGTCTGGTCCGCCGAGGGCGACTTCCAGGCCGCGTACGACACGAGCGGGGCGGACCGGGCCGAGGCGTTCGCGGCCTGGGAGGCGGAGGTGGCGCACGCCCGGCGGATCGAGCTGGCGGCGGACTCGCTGGACGTCACCGGCTACCAGCCCCGTTGGCGGGCGGACGTCTCGCTGCGGGTGGTGATGCTGCACCTGATCCACGAGTACGCGCGGCACAACGGGCACGCCGACTTCCTGCGGGAGGCGATCGACGGCGAGGTCGGCGCCTGAGGGAGCGCCCCGGTCCGCTAGGGGGGCGCCGCGGGCACCCGCCCGACCACCTGCTCGTCCACCCGCCCCTCCGGCCGCCCTCCGCCCGTCCGTCCGGCCTCCCGGCACCCTGCCGCGGCGCCGTGACGGGCTGTCGGTGGCGGCTGCCATGATCGGCCGTATGAACGCCGTGAACGACGACCCCACCGGGCCCGGCTCCGCCGTCACCTGGACCGCGGACCTGCCCACCACCGTCGGACTGGTCCGCACCCTGCACGACCTCGACGACTGCTGGACCAGAGCGGACATCGAGCGACTGGTCGAGGCCCGGCCCGACTGGCGGATCCGCCGCGAGTTCGGCGAGCTGCTGGTCGTCGGGATGCAGGCCGGGCCGAGCTGGCCGGCCGGGGCCGAGCTGTTCCTGGGGGCCACCGCCGCCAAGGCCTCCACCTACCGGCGGGCCTGGGTCCCGCTGGTGGACTTCCGCCTCCCGACGCCCGCCGCCGAGCGCCGTGCCGCGCTGCGGACGCTCTCCGAGGCGCTGCGCGCAATCGGCACCCCCACCGCGGTGCCGACCGCCGCCGACGGGTTCGGCCTGCGCTGGCGGTCCGCCCGGCGCACCATGCTGCTGCAGGCCAACGACCGCCGCGCCTGGGTCGCCCTCCAGCCGCACGTCCTGGAGGTCGAGCACGCGAGCCCCGAACTGCCCGCCGTCGTCGCCGCGTTCGTCCCGGCGCTGCACGACGCCCCCGGCGGCCAGTGCCCGGCCGCCGAGGTCGAGCGGATCGCCGCCGAACACCCGGGCCTGCGGGTGGAGTTCGGCACCGGCTACGCCGACATCCGGACCGCCGACCCGCACTTCGGACCCTCGTTCGCCCAGCGCACCGCCTTCCGGCGGACCGCCCCGGAGGGCACGTTCGACGTCCTCGACCTGCACCGCTTCGACGAACTGCCGCTGACCCTGGAGCACCGGCGCGCGGTGTTCGGCGAGATCTACCGGGCGGTGTGCGGCGTCCTCGGCGAGCCGACCCTGTTCGGCGGCGGCCCCTACGGACCGGACGTGCGCTGGCGCCAGGCCGGCGGGGGAGGCCGGCTGCTGCGGCTGCTCTGCGAGGGGCGGCGCGTACGGCTGGAGACCGAACCGGTCGCGGCGGACTTCGAGGAGGACGAGAACCGCACCTTCGAGCACGGCGGCCCGTTCGGCGCCGACGGGCCCAGCGACTTCCCGCTGCTCCCGTACAGCTGGCAGCTCCACCTCCCGCACCAGGCCCCCGGAGACGCCCCGGACTACCTGCCCGGCGGGCGGCTCGCCCTGACGCTGCCGCACCTGAGGGAGGGCCTGGAGTGCGTGCTGGCCGCCTGGATCGAGCAGCTGCCGGTCCAGCGTCCGGGCGAGAAGGTCACCTTCTCGATAGCCGCGCCGCAGATCAGCGGCGGCCTCTCCTTCGCCTACAGCACGGTGAACGGCATCCTGCTGCGGGTCGGCCCGCGCCCCGGCGACCCGGCCGAGGTCACGGCGGCCATGACGGCGGACGGCTGGCAGCCCTCGGGCAGCCGCTTCAAGGCCGAGTTCGGGACCCCGACCGAGGCCACCGCCCGCGAGGTCGCCGCACTCGTCACCACCGAACTGACGGCCCGCGGCATCAACGGCGACTCGGGCCACGGCCTCGGCCCCGGCCGGATCACCGCCCGCGGCCTCGGCCTCGGCCTGTCGCCCCAGCTCGCCCGCCACGGCTTCTTCCGGGCCACCGGGCTGGGGCTGGAGACGTCCTGAGCGCACGCCGGCCCGCGGCGGGCGGGGCGTTGCGGGTGTGACGCGTGAGCCGACGGTTCGTCATGTGGCTTCCTGGGTGGCGCAGTTCGGGACAACGGGCGCTCACCAGGAAAGGTGTGGACCAATCCAGACATTCCCTATGCTCTCACCCTGATCGGCCGATCGGCTGATCGGAACGCGGTGGGGAGCGGCAGTGCGCATCAATCTGCTCGGACGGTTCGAGGTCCAGGACGACCACGGCAGAGTACTGCCCCAACCCGGCCCGAAACGACGGGCGTTGCTCGCCGCGCTCGCCCTGGAGCTCGGCCGGACCGTCCCGGCCGAGCGGCTGATGGACCTGCTCTGGAACGGCGCCCCGCCGTCCACCGCCCGCTCCGCGCTCCAGGGCCACGTCACCGCCGTCCGCCGCCTGCTCGCGGACGCCGCCGACGGCGGTCCGGCGACCGGCTCGATAGCCGAGGACCCGGACGGGCTCCACCTGGTCACCCGCGACGGCGGCTACGCGCTGCTCGGCCACCCGGACGCGGTCGACGCGCACCGCTTCGCGCGGCTCTGCGCCGCCGCCGAACAGTCCGCCGCCGAGGCCGCCGTCCTGCTGCGGACGGCGCTGGCCCTCTGGCGCGGACCCGCCCTCGACCGGTGCGGCTCCACCCGGCTCGCCGCCGAGGCCGGCCCCCGGCTGACGGCCGCCCGGGAGCGGGCCGCCGAGCGGCTGGCGGGTGGGCGGCCCACGGGCGGGCCGCGCACGGGTGGCGGGGCCGACGGCTTCCTCGGCCGCGCCGGCGACCTCGCCCGGCTCGACACGGCCGCCGCCGACGCCGACGGCCGGCCGCTGCTGCTGACCGGGCCCGTCGGCGTCGGCAAGACCCGCCTGGCCCGCCGGTGGGCCGACCTCCGCGCGGGCCTCTTCCCCGACGGCCGGTACGCCGTCGACCTCCAGGGCGACGACCCCGGCAGCGACGACGACACCATCGCGGCCACCGCCCTGGCCGCCCTCCTGCGGGACCTCGGAGCGGGCGAACTCCCCGCCGACACCGACGAGCGCGCCGCCCTGCTGCGCACTCTGACGGCCGGCCGCCGGCTGCTGCTCCTGCTCGACAACGCCGGCTCCGCCGAGCAGGTCGAGCCGTTGCTGCCCGGCCACTCCGAGGTGCTGGTCGTGGTCACCGGCCGTTCCCCGCTGACCGGCCTGGTCGCCCGGGAGGGCGCGGTCGCCCTGCCGCTCGGCGGCCTCGCCCCGGCGGAAGCGGTCGGCCTGCTCGCCGCCGTGACGGGCACGGGGCAGGTTGCCCGCGAGCCCGAGGCCGCGGCCCGCGTGGCCGCCCTCTGCGACCACCTGCCGCTTGCCCTGCGGGTGGCCGGCGCCCGGCTCGCGGCCGACCCCGCCACGTCCGTCGCGGAGCTGGCGGAAGAACTGGCCTGGGCGTCGGGCCGGTTCGGACCGGGAGAAGCACCCGGTGGGGGCGGTTCGGTGGAGGCGGCGTCCGACGGGGGTGGCGCCGGGGGCGGGCCCACGGGGGTGGTGGGGGCAACGGTCCGGGGTCTGTCCGGTACCGGCCTCGGTGCGGTGGCGGTGGCGGTGGCGGGGGAGGGGGCGCCGGTGCCGGGTGGGTCCGACGGGGGGAGGGTGGGTCCGCCGGGGGAGGCGGCGGCCGGGGAGTCGGCGCAGGCGGTTCCGGAGGGAACGCCTGGTGGGGGTCTGTCCGGTGCTGCCCCCGGTGCGGTGGTGGCGGAGGAGGAGGAGGTTGCGGGTCCGCTCGGGGGCGGTGCCCGGGTGTCGCCGGTGGTGGAGGGATCGGCCGTCCGAGGCCCGGTTGCCGATGGTGACGACGGGTCGGGGAGTCGCCAGGAGCCCCTGGCGGAGGAGGACCTGGCCGGGGACGCGGCGCGCGTGGCTTCGTCGTGGGTCGCCGTCGTCGGCGGAGTCGGGCCCGGGCGCCCACGGGGGCCCCTGCCGGAGGAGGACCTGGCCGGGGACGCGGAGCCGATCGCGCCGGAGGCGGCGGTCGACGCCGCCGCCGCCTCCGGTGTGCAGCGGGTGGTGCGGGTTGAGGAGGGCGATGCAGCGTCCGGGGACGATCGGGGCGCCGCCTCCGGTGTGCGGCAGGCGGTGTCGGCGGAGGACCCGGCAGGGGAGCCGCTGCGGGTGGAGTCGGGGGAAGCGCCGGACGGCGGCGCCGCCGTCGGCGCCGGGAAGGGGCTCTGGGCGGGCGAGGAAGCGGTGGGGGAGTCGGTGCGGATCGTGCCCGGCGAGGACGGGGCGGGTGCGGCTCGGCAGGTGCCGCCGGCGGAGGAGGACGGCGACGCGTCGGGGGACGGCCGTCAGGCGTCGCCGGGGGTGGCGGGAACGCCTGCCCGGGACGCCGCCGCCGGTCGTGGCGGCGTGCTCCGTCGCGCTCAGGGCCCGCTGCCGGAGCGGGAGTTGAAGGAGGATCCGGGCGGGGATCCGGTGCGGCCGGTACCGAGCGGGGCGCCTGGCGGCGGCGTCCTCGGAGCGGGGCAGGGCGCCCGGGCGGGGGCGGGCGGTGCGGTGCGGCCGGGGGTGGACGGTGTGGTTGCCGCGATCGGGGTCGGGCGGCGGGCGTTGCCGGTGGAGGTGGGGCGGGTCTTCGCGCTGACGGGGCTGGTTCCCGGTGCGGGGCTCGATCCGGAGGCCGTCGCCGCGGTCGCCGGGCTGTCGGCGGCCCGGGCCCGCGAGGTGCTGGACCGCCTCGCCGTCGCGCGGCTCGTGGAGGAGGACGGCCCGGCGTGGTTCGGCAGACCGGAGCCGGTGCGCCGTGCCGCGGCGGAGGCGGCCGCGGGTCTGCCGGCCGTCGAGCGGACGGCCGCGGTGCGCCGGCTGCTCGGACGGTGGACGCAGATCGCCGAGGCCGCGTGCGACGCTTCGGGGGAGCCGGGCAGTACGGCGGGAGGCCCGTCGCCCGGCTCGCCCGCCGGGCCCGGTGACGGCACGGGGTGGTTCCGCCGTGAGCGGCGTGCGCTGTCGGCGCTCGCGCGGCTGGGTGCCGCGTACGGCCTCGACGCGGAGGTATGGCGGCTCGCGCACGCCTGCGGGCCGCTGCACTACCAGGACGGCGCCCACCTGGACGCCTGGGAGGAGCTGGCCCGGACCGGGCTGGCCGCGGCCGAGCGCCTCGGGGACCGGGCCGCGCGGGTCAGGCTGCGGACGGACCTGGCGCTGGCGCTGGTCTCCCGGCAGCGGTTCACGGACGCCGCCGCGGTCGCGGAACCGGCGGTCGCCGACGCGGCGGAACTCGGCGACACCGCCGTCCGGGACCGCTGTCTGACCGCGCTCGCCGGGATCCTCGCGGCGTCCGGCCGCTGTTACGGGGCCATCGCCGTCCTGGAGCGCGTCGTCGCTTCCTGCGAGGCCCGGGCCGACGGCCCGGCGACCGCCCGCGCGCTGGACCACCTCGCGCACTGCCTGCACCGGGTCGGGGAGACGGAGCGCGGGCTCGCCCTCACCGAACGCGCCCTCGACACCGTCCGCGACCGCATCGGCGATCCGCTCCAGGGCGCCCTCCGCTTCAGCCGTGCCGAGGCGCTGCGCGTCCTCGGGCGGGAGGAGGAGGCGCTGGCCGCCTCGGGCGAGGCGCTGGCCCTCGCGGAGGAGCGGGGCGACACCCGACTGCTCCTGCTCGCCCTCGACTTCAACGGTGCCGTCCTCGCCGAACTGGGCCGCCCGGAGGAGGCCGCGCACTGCTGGAGACGCGCTCTGGAGCTGCACGCCGCCGAGGGCCGTGCCCACCCTGCCCTGGAAAGACGGCTCGCCGCCCTGCGCGAGGGCGGCACCGGCGGCGGCACCGGCAGCGGTCCCGGGTCCGGTCCCGGGTCGGGTGCCGGGTCGGGTGCCGCGGAAGGAACTGGCCAGGACGCGGCCCGGTGCGGAATCGTGGCGGGGTGACCGATCACGACTCCCCTCCCGCGCCCGACGACGCCGCCCCCGGGCTGTTGAACGCCCTCGCCGCCTACCGGACGGCACGGCGGGCGCTTCTGGGGACCATCGGGCTCGGCCGGTCCAACCGGGACCCGCTGGCCGAGGTCGCCGAGCACCTGGTCCTGGCCCTGTGGGGCGGCCGGCTCGCCGCCTCCCGGGTGCAGGCGGACTACGACCTGGTGGCGGCCGACGGCGAGTTCGTCCAGGTCAAGTACCTCGCCAACCCGTCGGACGGCTGGCCGAACGAGCACGTCGTGAAGCGCGTGCCCGGCGTGCACTGGTACGTGCTCGTCCTCTACGAGGCCTTCGAGGTGACGGGTGTGCTGGCGTTTCCGCCGGACCTGACGGACATCTGCGCCGCCTTGGGCAAGCGGCACTCCGACCGTTCGGCCACCCTGCAGTTCACCCGGCGCAACTGGTGGGCGGTCCGGGACGGCGCGGACGCCTTCCGGCGGCTGGGCATGCGCGTCTGGCTGCCGCCCTTCCCGGGGCGCGGCGGGGCCACCGACGGCGCGGCGGCCGGGGCCGGGGCCGGGCCGACGACGTCCGGGCGGGGAGCGGTCGGATGAGCACCGAGGGCGGCGGCGGCCGAACGGTGGCGATCGCGGTGGCCTGCGCGTGCGGCGCCGCGGCCGTGCGGCAGGTGAGCCAGTTCGTCGGCCGGGACGGGCCGTGGTGGGACGCGGAGTTCTCCTGCGACGGCTGCGGCCTCCGGATGTGCGAGTACGCCGGACCGGGGCCGGCGCCCGACGCGGCCTGGCGGCGGGCCCTGGTGGCCGTGCACGGGACGGCCCGGCTGAGGTCGGCTGGTCCGCTCCCGCGCGCGGTCGCCGCGATGAAGGTGTTCCGCGAGGTCCACGCGGTCCCACCGGCGCGGGCCCGGGAGCTGGTCGAGCAGTTGGGCCGTGATGGCGTGCCGGGTACCGTCCCCGAGCTGGAGTTCCTGGCGTCCCGGATGCGCGGCGCCGGGGTCCCGGTGGTCCTCGACGAATGACCGGCCGGCGCCGCGAGCCGGTTCGGTGGGGGACGGCGGGTGAGCGTCCGGGCGGGAACGGCGGTGATCACGCCCGGGTCCAGCACCGCGGTGGCGCCGCGCGGCTCGCCGCCCTGGGAGCCGGGAGGAGCAGGAACAGGGGCGGGACCAGGTTCGCTGCCGCGCCGGACGAGGCTCCCGCCACTCCGCCGCCCCGCCGCCCCGCCACCCCGGCGGGCGGAGGGGTGGCCGGGCCGATGAGCCGGCCGCCGATCGGTGGGCGGCTCGCGCGGAGGGTCCGACGGTGGTCGCGCGCAGGACGCCGAGGAGGCCGCCCGGCTCGGTGCCGTCGCCGGAGGGTCGCGGGCCGGACAGGAGGGGCGCGCGGCCCGGGACGCCGGCCGGTGACGGCCGGCGCGCCGTCCAGGGCGATCACGGTCGGCACCGCGACGCCGGCACGGGCCGCCGCGGTGCCCGAGGGGACCGGGTGGCCCGTGGCCGCGGAGCGCGCCCGGGAGCAGCGGCCACCCTTCGCGGGGTGTGCAGGTCCGGGGCAGGGGGCGGGGTCGGCGAAGGGCGGGGCGGCCGGGGAATTTCGGGGTCGGATTGCGGGGTTCCGGCGGGCGGAACGGGGCGGACGCGGCGGACCCGGGTGCCGTCGAACGCGGCCCGGGGGACGGGGAGTCGGGCCGGCGGCGTGTGCGGACGGCGGGCGGAGGGCGGGGGGAGCGCGGTGCGCCGGGACGCGGTCGGGCCTGCCGGGGCCGGGCCGGGCGGTGAACGCGGGGCGGTGCGGCAGCCGTACTCGTCACCATGACGGTGATGACCAGAAGACGGCGTGCTGGCAAGCTGGCCGCCATGGCGGAAGCGGCGGGCGAGGCGGGGATCCGGGAGCTGGTGGCGGGATGGCTCGCGACCGAGCGGCTCGACGGAACCGACGACGGCGGCGGTGACGGCGACCACGACGGGTGGCGCGAGGCCGACCGGGCCGGGGGCGGGTGGGCGGTGCCCCCGGCCGACGGTGCGGTGGTGGTCGCGGCGGCCCGGCGGCTGGCCGTGGACGGCCTGGGGCGGCGCGGGCCGCGGACGGCGGTGCCGGACGGGCTCCGGTTGATCGCCGAGGCGCTGGTGGTGGACGAGCACCCGTCGGCCGTGCGGTGGACGGCGCTGGAGCGGGCGCAGGCGGTGGAGTGGGTGGCCCTGCTGCTGCACCGCTTCGGTGAGGAGGGGGTGGCGCTGCTGACGGCGGAGCTGCTCGGGGACGGCTCCGACGAGCACCCGGCTCGGTAGTGGTCGGTGGCGGGCGGTCACGGACGGGCGAGGAACCGGCGAGGGCGTCCGGGGTGGGGGACCCGGTTCCCGAACGGTCCTCAGCCGGCTAAGGACGCCAGGCGTTCGTCCAACCGGCGGACGACCGCGGTGTCGCCCAGCCGCCCGTACAGGCCGCGTGCCGAGCGCAGGGTGCCGACGGCCTCCGGGGCCCGGCCGGCCGCCAGCAGGAACTCGGCGAAGTGGCGTTCGGCCACGGCGTGCAGGTGGACGGCTCCGGCGAACCGGCAGCGTTCCAGCGTCTGCCGCCAGGCCTCCTCGGCCTCCGTGCAGCGGCCGAGGAGCTGGAGGGCGTGGGCCTCGTTGATCATCGCCGAGAGGTGGAAGACGGCCAGCGGGTGCTCGCCGAGCAGCGTGCGGGCCTCCCGGGCGCGCCGCAGCGCGCGCGCCGGATCGCCGGCCAGACCGTGGAGTCCCGCGGTGTTGCTGAGCGCGTAGGGGGCGTGCTCGGCGTGGCCGTGCGCCTCGGCGAGGGCGATCGCGCGCTCGCCCAGCCGGACCGCCTCGTCCGGCCGCCCGCCGGCCGCCGTGGTCACGGCCAGGACGGTGAGCGCCTGCACCCCGACGGTGTCACCGGTGCCCGAGGTGCGGTCGACCGCGCGCCGGGCCAGCCGGTGAGCCTCCGCCGTCCGGCCCCGGCCGCTCAGGGCACGGGCCGTCACGGCCTCCATCGCGGCGACGGCCGCCGGGTCGCCGGTGCGCCCCGCGGCGTCCAGGCCGGTCCGCAGACAGGCCAGCCGGTCGGCGCGGCGGCCGACGCTGTAGTAGAGGCCGTCGGCGCGGTAGGCGAGCCGCCAGGAGCGGTCGTGGTCACCGTCCTCGGAGGCCGCGGCGACCAGGCCCCGGACGGCCGGCTCCTCGGCCTGGAACCAGTCCAGGATCGAGCGGACGGTGGGGAACCGGGTGCGGTCGGCGCGCCGGCCGCCGCGGGTGGTCTCCCCGCCGGTGCCGGGTGCTCCGCCGGGGGCGGGCTGGAGCAGGGCGGCGCCGCGGGCCACCGCCGCGAGGTAGTGGTCGGCCAGCGCGGCGGTGGCGGCGCTCCGCTCCGCCGGGGGCCGCTCGTCGAGGAGTTCGGCGCCGTACAGCCGGATCAGGTCGCAGCGCCGGTAGCGGCCGGGGGAGACCTCGGTCAGCAGGTGGTGCGCGGCGAGGGCGGAGAGTGCGCCGGCGGCCTCGGTGGGGCCGGCGCCCAGCAGCGCGGACGCCGCCGCGACGTCCGTCTCCGGGTTCGGGTGGACGGCGAGCAGGGCCAGCAGGTGCGCGGCGCCGTCCGGCAGGTGACCGAGCGTCAGGTCGAGGGCGGCCCGGAGGCTGGCGGTGCCCCGGGTGGCCAGGGCGTGCAGCCTGGTGCGCTCGTCGGCGAGCTCGGGAACCAGGTCGCCGACCGCCCAGCCGGGGTGGACGGCCAGCCGGGCGGCGGCGATCCGCAGGGCGAGCGGCAGCCGGCCGCAGAGTTCGGCCAGCCGGTCGGCGGCCTCCGGCTCCGCGGCGACCCGGGTGCGGCCCAGTACCTGCTCCAGCAGGCGGCGGGCGTCCCCGGCGGGCAGCGGACCCAGCCTCAGCAGGGCGGCGCCCTCGGTGACCACCAGGTCCTCCAGGGTGCTGCGGCTGGTGATCACGGTCGTGCAGCCGGGGCCGGCCGGCAGCAGGTCGGCGAGGTCCCGGGCGTCGCCGACGTTGTCCAGCACCACCAGGAGGCGGCGGTCCCGGCTGAGCGAGCGGTAGAGCGCGGCGCGGGCCGCCCGTTCCCGGGGCAGCCCGGTCTCCGGTACGCCCAGGGCGCGCAGGAGACGGCCGAGGACGACGGACGGGTCGACGGGGCCGCCCGGGCCGAAGCCGTTGAGGTCGGCGAAGAGCCGCCCGTCGGGGTGGGCGTCGGCGGCGCCGTGCGCCCAGTGCAGGGCCGTGGCGGTCTTGCCGCTGCCGGCCGGGCCGACCAGGACGCCGAGCCCGCCGCCGGAGCCCGCACCGGTTCCTGCGCCGCCGAACCGCTCGGTCAGCCAGTGGAGTTCGGCCTCGCGGCCGACGAAACCGGCGGCCGGACGGGGGAGCTGGTCGGGTGCGGTGCCCGGCGCCCGGGTCGGGTCCGGGGGCGTGGCGGCGGCCGGAGCAGGGCCGGGCTGCTCGGTGGACCCGCCCGGGCGGCGCCGGAGTCGGCCCGGCGCGGCCAGTGGATCCGGGACCGGGGCCGGGGCGGACACCGGATCCGGGGCAGGAACGGGGCGCGGGGCCGGGGCCGGCCGGGCCGCCGCCGTGGCGCGCGCCGTCGCTCGCGGCGCGGCCCTCCGGACGGTGCCCGGCGGCACGGCACCCGGCACGGCACCCGGCGCGGCGGGGTCGGGGCGGTCGGGGCGCTCGGCCACCGGTCGGACGGCGGAGGGGCGGGCGCCGGGGGACGGTCGCTGCGTGGGCTTGCAGCTCGGGAACGGTGCCGCCGCCTGCCGGCCGACGGCAGCGGGGGACCGGTCGGCCGCCGCCGCCCCGTCGGTCCGGGGCCGGCCGATCAGGCGGGTGGGCGCACCCGTACCCGCCTTCGCACCCGCACCCGCACCCGTCCTCGCGCCCGCACCCGCCCCGCCGGTCCGGCGGCGGCCCGGCTCGTCGGTGAGCACGCCGGACACCGCCGCGCGCAGCCCGCTGCCCGGGCCGACCCCGAGGTCGGAGGCCAGCCGGCGGCGGGTGCGGTGATAGGCGTTCAGGGCGTCCCAGGGGCGCCCGGCCTGGCTGAGGCAGAGCACCAGCCGGGCGGCGAGCGACTCGTTCCACGGGTCGGAGTCGAGCGCCAGGTCCAGTTCGGACACCGCGTCCGCCCCGAGACCGAGCCGGAGCAGCCGGTCGGACCAGGCCTCCAGCGCGAGCGTCCGGTCCTTGCGGAGCCGGTCGGCGAGCGCGTCCCGCAGGTCGGTCTCCGGCAGGCCGGCCAGTGCGGCAGGGCCGTGCCACAGGTCGAGCGCCCGGCGCAGCAGCCCGGCCGCCGCCGCGTCGCCGGCCGGGGCGCTCTCCGCCGCGGCCCGGCCGACCAGCTGTTCGAACAGCAGGGAGTCCACGGCTCCGGCCGGTCCGTCCAGCCGGTAGCCCGGCGGGCGGGTCGTCAGGACGAGGTCCGAGCCGGCGATCAGTTTGCGCAGCGCGGCGATGTGACCCTGCAGCGCGGCCCGGGCCCGGGCCGGGGGCGCGTCCCCCCAGAGCAGTTCGAAGAACCGCCCGACCGGGACGGTGCGGCCGAGTTCGAGCGCCAGCAGAGCGAGCGTGGCGCGCCGCTTGGCGGCGGCGGGCTCGACGGACCGGTCGTCGGCGGTCCGCAGTTCCACCGGGCCCAGCAGCCGAACGAACACGGATCCTCCCAGGTGAGAGCGGGTGGACGAGGGTTCCCGTCCGTGTGCGGGGCGCAGTCTAGCCACGCTGTAGGTTCGATTTGTGACGTTCAGTGTGCGGTTTCGCGAATGGCGTGGATCCGCCTGTCCGGGGGGTTGACGTGAACCGGTTCATGGTCCCCGGCGGGGCCGGGCGGACGGCTCCCGGCGGATCCGGCAGGCCGGCCGGTGCAACCGGATCGCGGTGCCGGACGTTGCGCCGCCGGTGAGCCGGTGTCTTCCGGGTGCAAACGAGGGCCGCCGCCGGGACCGGGCGGCGGCCGGGCGGCGCGGGTGTGCCGGAAGGGGCGGACGGTGCGGGCGGGGTCCGCAGGGGGGAGGTGCGGGCCGCCGGTGGGAGCAGGGTCCCGGGGCCGCCGGTCGGTCCGGGCCGTGCGCGTGCCCGCCGGTTCGGGAGGTGTGCTCGATCGGGAGGTGTGAGCTGCCCGAACGGGAAACCGGCCCGGCGTCCGCCCGCCCGGGGGCGCGGCCCGTGGGTGTCGTACGGGAACGACCCGTCACCCGGGTTCAACGGCCGGGGAGCGGTGCCGGGTTCAGTCGCCGTGCCCGGTGAACCCGGGGCTCCGGACGCTCCGTCGACCAGAGTGCGGGGCCGTCGCGGTTCCGTGTGCTCAGACCGCCGGGAAGGGCGACCATGCTGCGAATGAACGGGCCGCTGCGGATCACGGTGCTCGACAAGGACGCCTACTACGAGCAGCGCGCGGTGGTGCGCACCCCCTACGGCACGTTCGTGCTGGAGGGCCGGATCGGGGCCTCGCTGGACGTGCGGGCGGACGACTGGGATCTGGAGCTCCAGCACTGCGTGCCCGGCGTCGGCTGGCGGCCCAACGTCCGGGTGCTGCCGTACCCGTGGCAGACCTCGCGGGGCGGCACGCGCAGCCGGATCGTGCGCAGCAAGGACTGCGACTGGCCCAACGGCGACCCGACCGAGCGCAACTTCATCCTGCGGCTGTCCGGCACGGTGGCCCAGCGCGAGGAGGAGCGGGCGTCCACCACCGACGCGGTGGGCCCGGCGACCCGCGGGGGCGTGCGGACCAGTTCCGGCGCCGGTGTCGGCACGTCCGCGGGTGGGCCCGCCGGCACGTCCGCGGGTACGTGGGCGGACGCGCCGTCGGGGGCACGGGTGGGGACGGCGGCGGAGCCCCCCGCCGAGGTGGGGACCGGCAGGACCGCGGTTTCGGCGCCGGTCCCGGCCACGGCCGTGCCCACGGCCACGGCGGCCGGGGCGGCCCCGGCTTCGGTGTCGCGGTCGGCGTCGGTGCTGGTGCCCGGGGTCCTGCGGGGCACCGCGGCCGTTCCGGGCGCGCCCCTCGCGGCCGCGGTACCGGCACACGGCGGGGCGCCCGGGTACGGTGCGGGGGCCCCGCACGGCACGCTGCCGTCGGTCCCGGGGGAGGCCCCGGCGGCGGCCCTCCGGGCCCGGGCGGCGGCGCCCGGCGGATACGCGGACGCGGTTCCGGCGGTGGTGTCCGGGGTGCCGCTGGGCCGGGTGCTCCCCGAGAGCGCCGGCCGCCCTGCGACGTCCGCGAGCCCGGAGCGGCGTCCGGGCTCATCAACACCGTGCAGCAGATGGGCAACGCGCTGGGGCTGGGGCTGGTCTCGGTGGTCTTCTTCGGCACGATGAGCGACCACCTGGCCCCGTCCCGCATCGGTCCGGAGTACGCGGACGGCTTCCAGAGCGCGCTGGGCTGGGTCGCCGGGGTGATGGGAGTCATCTTCCTGCTGATGTTCGCGCTGCCCAGGCGGCCGGCCCAGCACGCGGAGGGGGCCCAGGAGGAGGAACGGGCGGAGGAGAAGAAGCCGGCGCTGGTCTGACGG
>NZ_JBHJRC010000219.1:0-13954 GCF_042261735.1 Kitasatospora sp. NPDC056327
GAGTACGTGCTCGACAAGCAGTTCAGGGCGCGGTTCCGGCGGGAGATCGAGGCGGCGCGGAGGGTCGGTGAGAGCCACCTCTCGGGTGCGGTGGCCGGCGGCCGCGTCCGGCCGTCCGCCCACCGCCCCCAAGGGCCGCCCGCCGTCGACGGAATGGCGGCGCCGGCCACCCCTTCGACCTCGCAGGACGTTCACCCGCCCTCAGCCCACCGGTGCCGACACCGCCTCTCCCGCCGCACGCCGCCCGGGCGGTTCGAGTTCGAGCACCAAGGGCCGCTCTCCGTACTCCTCCCCCTCCCCTGCCTCTTCCCCCTCCGGCCGCTCACCCGCGAGCCGCCGCACCGCGTCCCGCAGCTGGCCGACCACCTGGGTGCACTCCGCCCCCGCGTCGACCGCGTCGATGCAGGCCCAGTACAGGCTCTCGGTGTCGGCCCCGCAGGCCAGCACGACCAGCGTCTCCCCGATGTCCCCGAGCAGCCCGCCGAGTTCGTCCAGCATCGGACCGAGCTCACCGAGGTCGCCGAGCCTTCGGGCCCGGCCACCGGGCCCGAAGGCCGACACCACCGAGACGTCCCCCGCGGAGTGGTCCAGGCTGCACACCGCGTGCGTCGCCGACTCCGCCAACAGCTGCCCGAGGCCGCAGAGTTCGGGCTCGCCCGAGCGGCCGAGCCGGCTGCCCACCGCCTCCGCGAGCAGTGCGGCCTGCCGGGCCTCCGCCAGCACCTCCGGAACGTTCCTGGTCTCCGCCAGGGCGTGCCGGGCGGTCTTGATCAGTCGCAGCGCCTCCATGCCGGACACCCCTTCCGTCGTTCGCGCGGCGCCGTGCCGCGCGGTCACGGTGAGAGAGTGCGCCGGGCTGGAGGAGCCTGCACGGGGGTGCCGGAAAGCTGTGGACAAACCCGGGGCTGTGGACAACTCCCGTCCCCTGAAGGGCCTAGGAGCCGGTCGCCGGGTTGACGTCGCCGCGCGCCGCCGGGGCATCGGGCAGCGGGAAGCGTGCCTCGTTCCGCTCGATCTTGGCCGCCAGCGCCGTCAGCGGATCGACACCGACGGCCGTGCAGAACTGGAGCAGGTAGGCCAGCACGTCGGCCACCTCGTCCCGCACCCGGTGGGCGCGGTCCGGATCGGTCATCACGTCGGCCGCCTGCTCCGGCGTCAGCCACTGGAAGATCTCCAGCAGCTCCCCGGCCTCGACGGTCAGCGCCGAGGCGAGGTTCTTGGGCGTGTGGAAGGGCTCCCAGCGGCGTGCCGCGGCGAACTCCGTCAGCCGCTGCCGCAGCTCCTCCACCGTGGGCCCGGCAGGATTCGTCTCTCGTTCGTTCACCCGTCCAGGTCTACCGCATCGCCCGCCGCCGGACCGGCCGCCGGGACCACCGAATCCACCGGGACGGCCGCGCCCGCCGCCGAGCCGTCCCTCGCCACCTGGGCCGGCACCCGCGCCGTCTCGGCCCGCAACACCGTGAGCCCCGAGCCGGGATCGCGCCGGCACTCCACCACCGCGGCCCCGGACGGGAGCTCGCCCGGCCCGCCCAGCGCGTCCCGGGCCGCGGCCGGCTCCTGGAGCGTGGCGAGCACCCGCAACTGGTTGCGCCCGGACATGTCCCGGGCGAGCCGCAGCAGCGAGGCAGCCTGGTCGGTGCCGAGCCCGGCCCCGAGGTCCGCGGCGAGCACGGTGAGCTGCCGGTGCGCCCACGGCACCTCGACCGCCGGGTCGAGGTCGAGCACCCCGGCGCCGGTGAGCAGTACGGCCGCGAACGCGAGGTGACGCAGCATGCCGTCGGAGGCCTGGTCGGCGCCGGTGCGGCCGAGGAGGCCCTCGTCGAAGACGGCGAGGACCCGCCGGTCGGCGCCGCCGCCGCGGTGGGCGAGGTCGAGGCCGAGCAGCGGGTGCGGGGCGGCGGACTGGACGACGCGCAGCAGTTGCCCGTAGCGGCGCGGGCACTCGTTGCTGAGCCGGGCGACGACGGCGGAGATGTTGGCGGCGGTGCTGAGCAGCCGGGCCTGCGGGTCGGGGCGGGCCCAGCCGCGCATCAGGGCGGGCACGGGGTGGACGGGGAAGACCTCGCGCAGTGCGGTGAGGAGTTGCTCGGCGGCGCCGAGGACCTTGCGCTCGCCGGGTGAGGAGCCGGCGACGCGCAGCGGGATCTGGGCGGTGATCAGGGTGCCGCTGGGGAAGGGGGCGCGGATGTCGCCCTGCCGGGTGTCGTTGTGCCAGCTGACGTTGATCCGGGCGTTCCGCAGGTCCTGTTCGCCGGTCTCGACGAGGGTCCGGCCGTCGAGGGTGAGCTGTTCCCGGGCGATCCGGACGGGTCCGTCGGTGCGGACGACGACTTCGAGGCCGATCGGCCCTTCCGGGGAGCGCACGGTGCAGCCGAGGATGAGGGCGTTGCGGCCGTGCGGCACGCACCCGTCGAGGCCGCCGCGGACACGGGTGGCGAGCGGGCCGACGGTGCCGGGCCGACCGTCGAGGGACTCGCCGATCTCCTCGCCGAGGGCGAGCCGGGACAGCACGGCGAGGCCGTCGAGGGCGTTGGACTTGCCGACGCCGGCGGGACCGTGCAGCACGGTGAGGGGCGCGAGCGGGAGGGTCGCGCGCCGATAGGACTTGAACGAGGTGAGCCGGATCTCCTCGACGATCGGGCGCCGGACGGAGGGTTCGCCGGGTTCGGGGCTGCGCTGCTGCGGATGGGCCGGCATGGCGGGCCGGGTGGCGTCGCGGTTCACCCGTCGGACGTTAGCCGCCGGTCGGGAGGCAGAAACGTGCCTGCCCGGCAGATTCATCCCATCGGGGTGACGCCGGCGCGCGGAAGCCGGCCCGCGCCGTCCGCGGGCCCGAGCGCCACCACCGCGGCGAGCGCACCACCGCAACGAGCCGCGCCGGGCCGCGCCGACGCAGCCGCAGCGACGCAGCCGCGCGGACGCAACGGGCCGCACCGGCACGGTGAGCACACCGCGACGAGCCGCACCCCCCGGGGGCCGGCCGCCGCCTCCGGCGTGCGCGGCGCGCCCGCCGGCCCGGCACCCGCCGTCTCAGCGCCGGTAGGCGGCGACCGTCACGGAGGCCGTCACCTCGACGGGCTCCGGCAGCGCGGCGAGCCGCTCCGCCAGCCGGTCCGGATCGGTGTGCCAGGCGCTCGGCCCCATCCCGACCACGGTCCGGACGTCCTCGGCGGACAGCCGCAGCGTGAACTCCACCTCGCGCCTCCCGGCCGGCGTCAGATGGGGCCCGAGCTTCTCGTCGATGCGCCGCTGCTTCTCCTCGTCGACGGACAGCAGCCCCAGTGCGGTCACGAGTTCGCGCAGGTGGCGCGGGGTGGGCGAGACCAGCAGCAGGGTGCCGCCGGGCCGCAGCACCCGGCGGATCTCGGGGCCGTTGCGCGGGGCGAACACGTTGAGGACGAGTCCCGCGCAGGCGTCGAGCAGCGGCAGCGGGCGCCAGGCGTCGCAGACCACGGCGCCGATCCGGTCGTGCGCCCGGGCGGCGCGGCGCAGCGCGTACTTGGAGATGTCGAGGGCGGCGCCGGGCCGGCCGGGGAGGGCGTCCAGGACGTGCGCGAGGTAGTGGCCGGTGCCGGCGCCGAGGTCGGCGACGAGCCCGCCGGGGCCGGTGGCCGAGGCCTCCGCGGCGGCCTCGGCGAGGGCGTCGGCGATGGGCCGGTAGTGGCCGGCGGCGAGGAAGTCGCTGCGGGCGGCGACCATCCCGGCGGTGTCGCCGGTGCCGGTGTGGGCGTCGCCCGCGAGCAGGCTGACGTAGCCCTGCTTGGCGATGTCGTGGCTGTGACCGGCGGGGCAGCGCAGGGTACGCCCGTCGGGGGTGAGCGCCTGTGCGCAGTGCGGGCAGGCCAGGTAGGGCTCGATGTCCTGCAGCAAGGGTCCGTCTTCTCTCGCGGCCCGGCCGCGTGCTCCGGCCGGGGGTGCCGGCCTCACGTGCCGGGGTGCCAGCCTAACGAGCGGCGGCGGCCGGCCCCGCATCCGCCGGAACGCCGGGGCGGGTGCGGGGCACGAGCGTGCGGGCCCGGGAGGCCGGCGCCGGCGAGCCCGCCCCGCCGGTCCGCAGCACGAGCGCGGCCAGCGCCTCGGGCGCGCCGGCCTGTCCGCGCACGCCGGGGAAGGCGTTGACGTCGACGACGACCGGTTCCTCCGGCCCGTCCAGCAGGTCGACGCCGTAGACGTCGAGGCCGAACACCTCGCCGACCCGCAGCGCGAGCCGGGCCCGCTCGGCGGGGAGGTCGTCCGGTCCGAAGGAGTCCGGCCCGAGGACGCCCGCGCCGTCCGGCGGCCCGGTGTGCTCCGGGTCGGCGAGCTCGGAGCGCCGGCGGGTGCAGAACAGCCGCCCGTCGACGACCCAGAGCTTCTGGTCCCAGCCGGTGCTCGGCAGGTAGGGCTGGACGACCAGGGGCTCGCCCGGCCACTCGGCGGCGAGGGCGCGCAGCCGGGCGAGGTCGTCGACCCGGGCGACGAGGTCGTGGCGGCGGCTGTGGCGGCTCTTGACGACCAGTGGGAGGCGGAGTTCGCCGCTGCCGACGAGGCGGAGCAGCACCGCCGGGTCGGCGACGGTGCGGGTGGGTGCGAAGGGCAGCGCGGCCCGCCGGGCGAGGTCGGCCATGGCGGTGCGGTCCTGGCAGAGTTCGGTGGCGGCGGCCCGGTTGACGACCGGCGCGCCGCGTTCCTCCAGTCCGCGGGCGAGCGCGAGGGCCGCCGGGGTCCGGGCCTTGAGCAGGTAGACGTCGGCGAGCGGGCCGCCGCCGGCGCGGCCCGCCGGGTCGAGCGCCTCGACCCGGTGGCCGCGCGCGGTGAGCAGCGCGCCCGCCGCGGCGAGCAGCGGGTGGTCGGGGGCGGAGGTGATCAGGCCGACCCTCACAGCGGGCCGCCGACGCCCACGCCGCCGACGCCGACCGCGGCGCCGCCCTGCACGGGCATCCGGACGGTGCCCAGCCCCGCCGTTCCCCGCCCGGGGGCCGCCGGCCCGGGCGTCTCCAGCAGCGGTGCCTCCAGGACCGGCGCGTCCAGTCCAGGTGCGTCCAGTCCCGAGGTGTCGAGTGCGACGGCCGGCGCCGTCACCGCCGTGCCGGTGCGCGCCAGCCGCAGGATCGCGCGGGCGACCCGGGCCACGGCGTCCGGCACCTGCCGGAAGCTCGGGAAGTCGTTGATGTCGACGACCACCGGCCCGTCGGGCCCGAGCAGCACGTCGACGCCGTACAGGTCGAGCCCGAAGACCTCGCCGACCTGGGCGGCGATCCGGGCGACCTCGGCCGGCAGCGGCACCTGCCGCTCCCGCACGCCCTGGTCGGGGTTGAGCGGTGAGCACCGCTCGGTGGCGTACAGCTCGCCGTCGACGCAGTACACCTTGAGGTCGGTGCCGGAGTTGGGCACGTAGGGCTGGGCGATGAGCAGGCCCTCGCCGGCCAGCAGCGGGCCGATTCCGGCCAGGTGCGCGGGGTCGCGGACGAGCCGCACGGCCCGGCCGGAGCTGCCGTCGGCGGGCTTGACCACCAGCGGGTACTCGGCGGCGGGGATCTCGGCGAGCCGTTCCCAGCGGGCGGCCGCGTAGGTGACGGGGACGGGCAGTCCCCGGGTGCGGGCGATGACCGAGGCGAGCGCCTTGTCGCGGACGCCGCGGATCGAGCGGACGTCGTTGACCGTGGTGAGGCCGACGGCGGCGGCGGCCTCCAGCAGGGTGAGGCCGGGCCCGCCGGAGACGGTCTTGAGCACCCAGGCGTCGTGGCTGCCGGCCCGGACCGCCTCGGAGATCGCCATCAGCGAGTCGCCGGGGCGCAGCACGTCCACCCGGTGTCCCCAGGCGGTCAGTTGGCGGACGACGTCCAGCGGCATGCCGTCGTGCCGGTAGTGCTCCTCCACCAGAAAGCAGAGCCTCATGACCCGGTCATCCCCCTCGCATCGCCCAGCGCGGACGTCCGCCGTTCCCGTCCGGCAGAGCTGTGAAGGCCCCAGGATGTCACGAGGCCCGCACACAAGATCGCCCGGCCTGTAAGCGTTCGGCAACAATCGCGGCGAAATGCCCGAGCCGGGCCGCTGTTTGTGCCACGGCCGGCGCCCTGTCCACCACCTTCGCGCCGGGCCCGCGGGCCGCACCAAATCCCTGGCAGGAGCACGTCCAGCCTGCTTGGATGCACGGCGTGACCTCTGACGATCTTGCACCCGCCGCGCCCGCTTCCGCCGCCCCCGCCTCCGCCTCCGCTTCCGCCCCCACCGCCCCCACCGCCCCCACCGCTTCCACCGCCGGGCAGCCCGACCCGGCCCTCCTGGCGGAGATCGAGCGCTACTACGACGCCGTCCCGCGCGCCGCCGCCCGGGTCGAGGACTTCGGCCCGCTCAGCCTCTTCGTGCGCGCGGGCGCCGGCTGGCCGTACTACGCCCGCCCGGCCCTGGACCACCGGGGCCCGGCCGTCACCGCCGGGGACGTCCGCCGGGTGCTGGCCCGTCAGCGCGAACTGGGCCTGCCGCAGGCGTTCGAGTGGGTGGCCGAGCACGACCCGCTGCTGCGCGCGGCGGTGGAGGAGGCGGGGCTGACGGTGCACGAGCACCCGCTGCTGGTGCTGGGCCCCCAGGACGAGCCCGCCCCGGCCCGGGACGAGCGGGACGGCGCGGCCGTCCGGGTGCTGGCCGCCGACGACCCGGCCCTCGCGGCGGCGGTGGCCGTCCCGCACCTGGCGTTCGGCGAGCCCGGCACGGGTGTGGGCGGCGCCGGACCGGCGGAACTCGCCGCCCGGGCCGGGGAGGTGGCGGCCGACGGCACCGCGGCGCGGGTCGCGGAGCGGATCGCCTCCGGGCACACCGTGCTCGCGGCGGCCTTCGAGGACGGCACGCCGCTCTGCGCCGGCCAGCACAACCCGGTCGGCGCGGTCACCGAGGTGGCCGGCGTGGGCACCCTCCCCTCGGCGCGGCGGCGCGGACTGGGCGGGGCGGTCACCGCGGCGCTGGTCGCGCACGCCCGGGCGCACGGGGTGCGGACGGTGTTCCTGTCCGCGGCGGACGAGGACGTGGCCCGGATCTACCGCCGGGCCGGCTTCCGCCCGTTCGCGACCGCGCTGATCGCCGAGCCGGCCGGGAGCCACTGAGTCCCGAGACCGGAGCCGGCCGGCGGGACCCGCCGGTCACTCCGAGTCGTCGTCGTCCTCGCCGCTGACCTCCTCGCCCTCCGCCTCGTCCACCACCCAGGCGGCCAGCCGGTCCGCCACCCCGGAGACGGTCAGCCGCCCCTCGCGGATGGCCCGCGCGAGGCTGCGCACCTCACGGGCCGTGGTCGCCACCGTGCAGCCGCTGGCCACCAGGTAGGCGTAGGCGACGGCGGTGGCGAACAGCTCGTTGGTCTTCTCCAGCGACGGCACCCGGATCAGCTGGTGCATGAGGGCGGCGGCGCGGTCCTGCGGTTCGGGGTAGACGGCGATGTCGAAGATCTCGGCCTGGTGCCGGGCGACGGCGGCGAGCAGCGATCCGTAGTCGGTGACCTGCGGGTCACCGGGCGTGTACTGCTCGGCGGTCATGAGCAGCCACGAGAGGTCGACCTCCAGTTTCAACGGCGCACGTCCTGGAGGTCGGCCCCGCCCCGCTGCTCGCCGAACTCGGCCAGGAAGGCCGTCTCGTACTCCTTCATGAACTGCGCGGCCGCGTCGACGAAGACCCGGCCGGCCTCGCCCATGTCGTGCTGGACCAGGCGCTCGATGTACTGGTTCATGCTGATCCCCTGCTGCTCCGCCCGCTCCCGGGCCATTTCCGCGGTGGTGGCGTCCACCCGGACGTTCAGCTGCTTCTTACCCATGAATCTCAAGCTAGCGCCGAAGTGCTAGCACAACAAGGGCGCGCGCACCCACGACGCACACCCCCGTCGCACGCCGTCCCCGCCGACGGCACCGGGCACGGGAGCGCGGACGCCGTCACGCCGCTCCGCACCGCCCGGGCCGCGCCGATCACCGCCAACTCTCCTCCTGCACACTAGGGTTGTGGCCGCCCGGCGACCGGTGCGGCCGCCGCGGCCGACGAGGGGGGACGAGGACGGTGACCGGAACGACGGCATCCGACGTGTTCATCGACCGCACGACCGAACTGGCCAGACTCGGCGTGGCCTGGCGGCAGGCCACGGCACAGGGCGCCCGCGCCGCCGGTGTGGCCGGCCCCGCGGGCATCGGCAAGACCGCGCTGCTGCGGCTCTTCCGCTCCGGACTGCCCGCGGACAGCGTGGCCTGGAGCAGCGGCGACTGGGAGGACGAGTTCGGCGGCCCCCGGCCCTGGGGCGTGGTCGCCCAGCTGCTGGCGGGACTCGCCGGCCCCGGCGGCCCGGCGCGGCTGCCCGGCCCCGACCCCACCCCCGTCTACGCCGCCGACTGGCTGGCCGGCCGGCTCCGCGCCGCCGGCCGCCCGCTCGCCCTGGTCGTCGACGACGCCCACCGCGCCGACGAACCGTCCATGGTGACGCTGCGGCTCACCGTGCGCCTGCTGGAGGACACCCCCGTCCTGGTCGTCCTCGGCTACCAGGAGAACCCGCACCCGGCCGGCGCGTCCGCCGACGGACCGGTGCCCGCGCTGCACCCCGGCTGGCTGCGCCTGTTCGCCTCCGAACGCGGCCTCGACCTGCGGCTCGGCCGCTTCGGACCGGACGAGGTGGAGGACCTCGCCGTGGCCTGCGGACGCCCGGGGCTCACCGGGGAGGCCGCCGCCCGGCTGTGCGAGCACACCGACGGCAACCCGCAGCACCTGACCGAGCTGCTGCGCCAGCTCACCACGCACGAACTCGTGCACGGCGACGGCCGGCCCACCCTGCGGACCCTGCCCGCCAGCGTGCTGGCCCGCCGGGCCGGGCTGTCGGCACCGGCCCGAGCGCTGCTGGACGCGGGCGCGGTGCTCGGCCGCCGCTTCACCCTCGCCGACGCGCGCGAACTCCTCGATCCCTCGCCCGGCCACGGCTTCCCCGGCCACGTGCCCGCCCCGCGCGGGCCCCACGACGACGCTCCGACGCGCCACCCGGCCGCGGACGCACCGCCCTGGACGGCCGTACCGCACGCACCGCACGCACCGCTCCCCGGCACCGACGTACCGGGCTCCGCCGCCGTCGACGAGGCCGTCACCGCCGGACTGCTGGAGGAGGTCCCCGGCTCCGCCGGCCGGGACCTCGCCTTCAGCACCGCACTGGTCCGCGACAGCCTCTACGGCGCTCTGACCGCCACCCGGCGCCGCGCCCTGCACGCCCGGGCCGGCGCCCGGGGCGGCGCGGAGGCGCTCTGGCACCGGCTCTCCGCGGCCGAGGGCCCGGACGACGCCCTCGCCGCCGCCCTCGCCGAAGCCGCCCGCGACCACCTCGCCAAGGGCCGGCTGCGCCTCGCGGCGGGCTGCGCCAAGGGCGTCCTGTTCACCACCCGGCCCGGCCCGCGGCGCGCCGCCGACCTGCTGCACTGCGTCGAGATCCTGCTGATCGCCGGCGACGCCCACACCGCCCTCGGCCACCGGGCCGAGGTGGAGGCCCTGCCCGCCGGCCCCTGGCGCGACTACGTCCTCGGCTACCTCACCCTGCTCCGGGGCGAACCCGACGCGGCCCGCGAACGGCTGCTCGCCGCCCTGACGGCCCTGGACTCCGCCGCCCCCGGCACCCTGCCGGACCCCGCCGCGCCCCGCGACCTGGAGGCCCGGATCTGCGCCCAGCTCGGCGTGCTCGCCGTCGTCTCGCTCGACTACGGGGGCATGGAGGAGTTCGGCGCCCGCGGCGTGCGCGCCTGCTGGGCCGGCCCCACCGAACCGTTCGTCAGCGACTTCGCCTGGCTGGCCCGCTCGCTCGGCACCGCCCTCGCCGGACGCTCCGAGGAGGCCCTGGCCTCCCTGGTCGACGCCGACCGCGCGGGCACGCCCGCCGGCCTGGACGGCCTGGTCGCCCGCGGCATGATCCGGCTGTGGACGGACGACCTGCCGGGCGCCGCCGCCGACCTGTCCGGCGCCGTGCGGCGCGCCGTGCGCGGCGAGCCCCTGCGGGTGGCCCAGGCGCTCGCCTACCTGGGCGAGACCGAGTACCGGCGCGGCGCGCTGGAGGCGGCCGTGCGGCACACCGCGCTCGCGGTCGGCGACGCCACCGAGAACGACCGGTTCTGGGACCTCTCCCTGGTCAACGCGCTGGCCTGCTACCCGCTGGCCGCCCTGGGCCGCCCGGAGGAGGCGGCCCCGTACCTGGAGGAGGCCGAGCGGTGGGCCTTCGCCAGCCGGGTCGGGGCGGCCTACACGGCGGCGGCACGCGCCGCCCTCGCCCAGGCGGCCGGCGACCTGCCCGCCCTGTTGCGGGCGGCGGAGGAACTGGACCTCGCCTACGACTCGCGCGAGCCGGGCACACACCTGTTCGGCCCGCTGCGGGCGGACGCGCTGGTCCTGCTCGGCCGCACCGACGAGGCGGAGCGCGAACTGACCGCCTACCTGGACCGGCACCGCGGTTCCCCGCGCCGCTCCACCGAGGCGGCCGTGCAGCGGGTCCGGGCCGGGATCGCGGCGGCCCGGGGGGACTCCGACCGGGCCCGGGTGCACGCCCAGCAGGCGGTCGCCGCGGCCGACGCGACCGGGCTGCCGCTGGAGGCCGCCCGGGCCGGCCTGGTGCTGGCCGAGGTGCTCCACGGAGCCGGGCACCGGGCGGCGGCCGGACGCATCCTCACCGGGGCCGTGGCGGCCTTCCGCTCGCTCGGGGCCGCCGCCTACGCGGAACGGGCCGTCGAACTGGCCGAACGGCTCGGCCTCGGCACCGAACCGGACGACGGCCCGGCGGCCCTGCTGCACGGCCTCACCCGGGCCGAACTCGGAACCGCGCGCCTGGTGGCCGAGGGGCTGAGCAACGAGGAGGTGGCCCGGCGCCGCACGACCACCGTCGGCACGGTCACGAGCACCCTCAACGCCGTCTACGCCAAGCTCGACATCGAGGGCGTCCGGGGCGAGAAGCGCCGGGAGCTCACCCGGCTGATCCGGGCCGCGGACGCCGCCGACCGCGACCGGAACGCCTGACCGGTCCCGCACCCCGACCGCCCCGGCGCCTCCCCGACCGCCCGGACCGGCGGCACCCGCGGTGCGCGGCGCGCCACCTGCCGCGCACCGCACCCAAGGTGCCCGCCCAAGGTGCGGCCCGCCTTTTCCCAAGGTCACATCCCCTGTGCGCGCGCCGCCGCCTTCCTACCGTGAAGAGTGCCGCGCCGCCCACCGGGACGGCGGGCACCGACCGGGGAGGAGCCCCGTCATGTTCGGTCAGGGCAAGATCGTTCGAGTCGTCGTCACCGAGGCCGCCGAGGCGCTCGGCGCCAGCAAGGAGGACGCCTCCGCGCTCGGCATCGCCGCCGGGGTGGGGGTCGCCGTCGCCACCGCCGACCTCACCCACATCGCCGACGTCGCCGGCACCGTCGCCGAGTTCGCCGCCCAGGGCGACTGGACGCCGTGACCCGCCGTCCCGGGCCGGGCCCCCGTCCCGGCCCGGGACACCCCCGCTCCGCCACCCGGTCCGCCCACCCGCCCCCGTTCCGGGGACCGACGAGGTGCCCCATGACGTCGCCCGAGCACGACCGCTCCGCCCGACCCGCCGGCCCCCGGCCCGCCCGCCCCCGATCCACCGGCCCCGAACCGGCCGATACCGGCACCGCCGCCCCCGGGCCCACCGGCCTGTCGGCCGGCCTGGCCGCGCTCGCCGGCGGCCTGCTGCACAGCCTGCGGAAACGGCCCGGGGACGCCGACGGCCCGGCCGTCCGTTCCGTCACCCAGGACGAGCTGACGTACACCGAGGTGATCGCCTTCTTCACCGGCCACCGCGCGGCGTCCGGCGGCGCCCGCGCCGGCACCGTGCTCCGCAGCCCCCGGCGCGGCGGCCACCTCGTCCACCTGCACTTCGTCGACGGCTCGTCGACCCCGCTCCCGAACGCCCCGAGCGCGGTCTACCGGGTCCGGCGCCTCGACGCCGAACTCACCGCCGCCTTCGGCCCGAACGACCTGATCGTCATCTCCTGAGAGGCCCCGACGATGAACCGTTCCTCCCCCGCCGGGCACGGACCGCCCGGCCGCCCCGGCGCCGGCGGCGACCTCGACCGGGCGCTGCGCCAGGGCGGCGGCCTGGCGGTGCACGGCGTCCCGCCCGACGCCGACCCCACCACCGCCGCGCTGGTCCGCTCGCGCCTGCTCACGGCGGCGGCCGCCTTCCGGGAGGCGCACGGCCCCGGCTTCAGCCTCACGGTCGGCGACCGCCCGCCCGCACCCGCACCCGCACCCGCGACGGCACCCACGGCCACGGCCGACGGGCGGACCGCCCCGCGGTTCCGTGCCGTCCAGCCCCTCCACACCTTCGACCAGCTGGTGCTCCCCGACGAGGTCCGCGACCGGCTGCTGCTCGCCGTCGACATCGTCGAACTGCGCCACGAGGTCTTCGAGGAGTGGGGCCTGCGCCGGATCCAGCCCCACCCCGGCTCCGCGGTCAGCCTGCACGGCAACCCGGGCACCGGCAAGACCATGGCCGCCCACGCGGTGGCCCACCGGCTCGGCCGGCCGATCATCTGCGCCCGCTACTCGGAGCTGGAGAGCAAGTACCACGGCGAGGGCCCGCAGAACCTGACGGCGCTGTTCCGCAGCGCCGAGGAGCAGCGCGCCGTGCTGTTCCTGGACGAGGCCGAGTCGCTGATGTCGGCCCGCTTCGAGCACGTGGGCCAGGGATCGGAGCACGCGGTCAACGCCATGCGCTCCGAACTGCTCGTCAACCTGGACGCCGGCACCGGACTGGTCCTCATCGCCGGGAACCTCGCCCACTCCTACGACCGCGCCTTCGCCGGCCGGGTGCGGCACGTGCGGGTGCCGGACCCGGACGAACACGCCCGGGCGGAGATCTGGCGGCGCACCCTGGTGCCCGCCCTCCCCCTGGTCGGCGGGATCGCCGTGAGCGCACTGGCCCGAGCCTGCGAGGCGTCGGGTCGGGAGATCCGCAACGCCGTCGTCGCGGCGGCGACCGCGGCCCGCCGCGACGGGCGGCCCGGTGTTTCGCAGGAGGACCTGCTGGCGGCGGTGCGGGCCGAGCGGGCGGCCGTCGACAGCGCGTACGGGCGGACGGGCCCGGCCGGGCCCACCGCCGGCACCGCCGCCACTGCCACTGCCACCGCCGACGACGCCGCCGACGACGCCGCACCGGCCGCCACGGTGGTGTCCGGCGAGGAGGAGGCCCGGCTGGAGGAGGCGGCGCTGCGCGCGCTCGCCGGGCGGAACCGACCGGAAACGAAGGAGGGCTGACCGTGCTCGAATGGATCCTGCTGGCTTGCATGGCCGCCGGGGTCGCCTGCGCGGCGGTGCTGATCGTCCCCCTGCTGGCGCTCCACGTCTTCGTGAAGTACTTCCGGCGCGTCGCGCACAAGCTGCGCCGCCGCGGCCGCAAGGCGGTGTCGATGAAGGTGGGCAGGAAGATCCGCGAGGAGCTCGGCCAGGGCAACGTGACCCACATCGGCGGGATCCTCGACGAGGAGGCCGGGGAGTTCGAGGACCTCCAGCCGATCGCCGCGGACGAGGTCGACGACGAGATGCGCAACGCCCACCGCAACGGGCGGGTGGTGGTCTGGAGCTGACGGCACCCGGCCGGAGGGTGACGCGGGCGGCACCGGGAACGACACTTGAAGAGTTCTTCACCTTCGGAGACTCTGAAGTGCCCTGAGCATTCCCTGGAGCGGCACCGACCGGTGTGGAGGCCGGCTGATGACAGCCATGTTCGACCAGGAGCTGCGCGAGCAGCTCGCCCGGGCCCGCGAGGAACTCGCGGCCGCCCGGGCCGAAGGGGACGCCGACGGCGTCCAGGCGTACGAGGGGCGGATCGCCGGGCTGCTCCGGCTCGCCGCCCAGCACGGCATCGCACTGCCGCACGAGGCCGGGGAGGAACGCACCGGGGAAGAGGAACAGCACCTGACCTGAGCCGCCCGGCCACGAAGGCGGCGGAGGCGGTGCCCGGGATCCCGGGCAC
>NZ_JBHJRC010000220.1:0-13947 GCF_042261735.1 Kitasatospora sp. NPDC056327
CCCCGTACCCGACCAGCGGCCGTTCCACCTCCGCGGCGGGCGCGGGAGCCGCGCCCGCCGCGAGCGGCCGCGCGCCCTCGCCCGGCGACACCGCGACCGTCACCAGCGGGGCCCCGACCGCGATCTCCTGCCCCACCTCGCCGAACAGCGCGGTCACCACCCCGCCGTACGGACAGGGCACCTCGACCACCGCCTTGGCGGTCTCCACCTCCACCACCGGCTGGTCGACGGCGATCACCTCGCCGACCCCGACCATCCAGCGCACCACCTCCGCCCCGGTCAGCCCCTCACCGAGGTCGGGCAGGGTGAACTCGCGCACGACGGGCATCATCCTCGGTCCTCCCACTGGAGCCGGGCGACCGCGTCCAGGATCCGGTCCACCCCGGGCAGGTGGTGGTGCTCCAGCATCGGCGGCGGGTACGGGATGTCGAAGCCGGTGACCCGCAGCACGGGCGCGGCCAGGTGGTGGAAGCAGCGCTCGGTGACCCGGGCGGCGATCTCCGCGCCGGTGCCGCCGAATCCGCCCGCCTCGTGCACCACGACGGCCCGGCCCAGCGAGCGCACCACCCGCGTGACCGTCTCGTCGTCGAACGGCACCAGGGTGCGCAGGTCCAGCACCGCGAGGTCCCGGCCCTCGGCCCGGGCGACCTCCGCCGCCTCCAGGCAGACCGGCAGCGAGGGCCCGTAGGTGATCAGCACCGCGGACGTCCCGTTCCGCCGCAGCACGGCCCGCCCGACCGGCTCGACCGGGACGGCGGGGTCGAACTCCGCCTTGCCCCAGTACATCCGCTTGGGCTCCAGGAAGACCACCGGGTCGTCCGAGGCGATCGAGGCCCGCAGCAGTCCGTACGCGTCGGCCACCGTGGCGGGCGTGACCACGTGCAGCCCCGGGGTCGCGGTGTAGTAGGCCTCCGAGGCGTCGCTGTGGTGCTCGACACCGCCGATGCCGCCGCCGTACGGGATCCGGACGGTGATCGGCAGCGGCAGCCGGCCGGCCGTGCGGTTGCGCATCTTGGCGACGTGCGAGAACAGCTGCTCCATCGCCGGGTAGGCGAAGGCGTCGAACTGCATCTCCACCACCGGCCGCAGCCCGTACATGGCCATGCCGACGGCGGTGCCGAGGATGCCCGCCTCGGCCAGCGGGGTGTCCAGGCAGCGGTCCGGGCCGAACTCGGCGGTCAGCCCGTCGGTGATCCGGAAGACGCCGCCGAGCGCGCCGACGTCCTCGCCGAGCACGTGCACCGCCGGGTCCTCGCGCATGGCGTCGCGCAGCGCCGCGTTGAGCGCCTGCGCCATGCTGGCGGTGCGGGGGGTCACGGCTGTCGTCATGGGTGCTGCACCTCGGCCTCGGCGGCCAGCTCCTCGGCCAGCCGCGCGGCCTGCTCGCGCAGCTGCGGGGTCGGCTCGGCGTACACGTGGGCGAACAGGGACATCGGGTCGAGCTCCGGATCGGCGTGGAACTCCGCGCGCATCCGGGCCGCGAGCGCCTCCGCCTCGTCGGCGGCCTCCCGGACCAGGGCGTCGTCCAGCAGGCCGAGGCCGCGCAGCGCCCGCTCCGTCAGCACGACCGGGTCGTGCTCCCGCCAGGCCTCGACCTCGGCCCCGGTCCGGTAGCGGGTGGCGTCGTCGGCGTTGGTGTGCGCCTCGATCCGGTAGGTGAGCGCCTCCACCAGGGTCGGGCCGCCGCCGGTCCGGGCCCGCTCGACCGCCTCGGCCAGCACGGTGTGCACGGCGGGGGCGTCGTTGCCGTCCACCAGCCGGCCGGGCATGCCGTAGCCGACGGCCTTGTGGGCCAGTGTCGGGGCCGCGGACTGCGCGGTGAGCGGGACGGAGATCGCGTACCCGTTGTTCTGCACCAGGAAGACCACCGGGGCGCGCAGCACGGCCGCGAAGTTCAGCGCCTCGTGGAAGTCGCCCTCGCTGGTGCCGCCGTCGCCGAGCATCGCCAGCGCGACCACCGGCTCGCCGCGCAGCCGGGCGGCGTGCGCCAGTCCGACGGCGTGCGGGCCCTGGGTGGCCAGCGGGGTGCAGAGCGGGGCGGTGCGGGTGGCGCGCGGGTCGTAGCCGGTGTGGGCGTCGCCGCGCAGCAGGGTGAGCGCCTCCAGCGGGTCCACCCCGCGGGAGACGACGGCCAGGGTGTCGCGGTAGCTGGGGAACAGCCAGTCGTGCTCGCCGAGCACCAGCGCGGCGGCGACCTGGCAGGCCTCCTGCCCGGTCGAGGCCGGGTAGACGGCCAGCCGGCCCTGTTTGGTGAGGGTGGTCGCCTGCTGGTTGTAGCGGCGGCCGACGACCAGGCGGCGGTACAGCTCGCGGAGCAGCGCGGGGTCGTACTCCTCCAGCGCGGGCGTGCCGAGGACGCGGACGGGAGCGGGGTCCGGGAGCAGCGGCGACGGGTCGGTGCGGGGGGCGGTGGCCCCGGGCAGCCAGCCGGGCACCGCCGTGTGGTGTCGGTGGTCGAGAACGGTCATCTCGGGCACCTCCAGGGGTAGTGGGGGCTCCCTACCGATTGTTCGGTCGTCTGTTCATCTTGACCAGAAGCGTGCGAAGGTGGTGGACAATCGGCCCGGGCGGCGGTCGACTGGGGGCAGTGCGTCCAATCGGCGAGGGTGGGGGGTCATGTCGGCTGAACAGATGTCCAGACTCGACCGGGTCGACCGGGCGATCCTGCGGCTGCTGCAGCAGGACGGTCGCGCCTCCATCCGCTCGGTGGCCGAGCGGGTGCACGTGTCCCGGGCGAACGCGTACGCCCGGATCTCCAGGATGGTCGAGGACGGCGTCATCCGCGGCTTCACCGCCCGGGTGGACCACGAACGCGCAGGTCAGGGCGCGTCCGCGTACATCACCCTGAAGATCGTGCAGAACTCCTGGCGGACCGTGCGGGAGCAGCTGCTGGCCCTGCCCGGGGTCGCCCACATCGCGCTGGTCGGCGGCGACTTCGACGTCCTGCTGCTGGTGCACACCGCCGACAACCACGCCCTGCGGGAGCTGGTGCTCAATCGCATCCAGTCCATCCCGCAGGTCCTCGGCACCCGCACCATGCTGGTCTTCGAGGAGACCGACCAGGTGCCGCCCGACCAGCCGGCGCCCCGGGGCGCGCCCCAGGACAAGCCCTAACGGGCCCGGAGACCGTCGAAGGCCAGGTGCACCACCGCGTCCGCGACCCCGTCGGCGGCCCTCAGGCCCGGCCGGTACCACTCCACGATCGAGTTGATCATGCCGAAGAGCAGCCGGGTGGCCAGCCTCGGCTCGACGTCCGCCCGCAGCGAGCCGTCCGCCACCGCGGCCCGCACCAGCTCGGCCACCTCGTGGTCGAAGTCCCGGCGGCGCTCCAGGGCCCACTGCTCGGTGGCCGTGTTGCCGCGCACCCGCAGCAGCAGGGTCACGTAGGGCAGCTCCGCCAGCAGCACCTCGGCGGTCCGCCGGACGACGTGCTCCAGCCGGTCCACCGCCGGGCCGTCGACCGCGGCCGGCTCGGCCAGGATCGCGAACAGCCCGTCCAGCGCCCGCCCGACGGCGAGCCGGAGCAGCTCCTCCTTGCCGCGCACGTGGTGGTAGATCGACGACTTGGAGATTCCGGCCGCGCGCGACAGGTCCTCCATCGACGTGCCGTCGTAGCCGCGCTCGTTGAAGACGTCGACGGTCACCGCGAGCAGGGACTCCACGGTGTAGGCGGTACGCGTGGTGTGATCGGCCATCCTCCGAGTATCCCCGCCCGCCCCGTCACGACCGCGCCCGGGTGCCCTGGTCCACACCAAATCCCGGCCGCAGACCCTAGACTCGGCGGACGATCCGTCCACGGCCGAGCAGGTGGAGTAGCCGCATGAGCGCAATACCGGCAGTCGAATCCGATCTGCCCGAGCAGCGCGACGGCGACACCGCGACCGCCCCGGCCGACGACTGGCGCGAACGCGCCCGCGGCCTGGTCCTGCGCTTCGGCCCCGCCGTGTGGTGCTACGCCGTCCTGAAGCTGGTCGGCTTCACCGTCTTCATGAAGCTGCTCTCCTTCTCCGGGGACTACCTGGAGAAGCACCCCCGGTTCGGCGGCGGCGCCAACCCCTGGGACGTGCTGGCCAGCTGGGACGGCTGGTGGTACCAGCAGGTCGCCCAGTTCGGCTACGACCCCGCGCTGGTGCCCGTCCCCAACGGCGTCCCCGGCTTCACCGTCCAGCAGAACTCGGCCGCCTTCTTCCCGCTCTACCCCGGCCTGATGCGGCTGGTCTCGGACATCGGCCCGTTCGGTCTCTACGGCGCGGGGATCCTGGTCTCGGTGGTGGCCTCGCTGTTCGCCGCCGCCGGCATCTACGCGGTGGTGGACCGGATGGCCGGGCAGCGCGCGGGCGTGATCGCGGCCGGACTCTGGGCGATCGCCCCGGGTTCGGGCGCCGAGTGGGCGCTCTACTCGGACTCGCTGTTCATCGCGCTGGCCGCCTGGTCCTGCTACTGCGTGATGACCAAGCAGTGGGTCGCGGCCGGTGTGATCACCCTGATCGCGGGCCTCAACCGGCCCACCTCGGCGGCGCTGATCGGGGCGGTGGGCCTGGCCGCGCTGGTGGAGCTGTACCGGCGGGAGAGCGGGGTGCTGCGCCCGCTGGCCGCGATGCTGCTGGCCCCGGTCGGACTGCTGGGGTACGTCGGCTGGGTCGGCTGGCGGATGGGCGAGTGGGGCGGATACTTCACGCTCCAGCGCAACGCCTGGCTGCACTACTTCGACTGGGGCCAGGGCACCTGGGCCGCGGTCCGCGGCATCCTGCTGGGCCGCAACGACTACCCGTTCGCGTACCACACGGCGGACATGCTGGCCACGCTGCTGGTGCTCAGCCTGCCGGTGCTGATCGTGCTGCTGATCCGGCTGCGCCCGCCGCTGGTGCTGACCGCCTACACCCTGGCCACCATCGTCTCGGTGCTCGGCAGCCTGGGCATCTTCGGCAACACCTCGCGCTACCTGCTGCCGGCCTTCCCGCTGCTGATCGCGCTCGCCGTGGCGATGCGCAGGCTGAGCTGGCCGGTGCTGGCGGGCGTGCTCGGCACCGGGGCGCTCGCCTCCGGCTGGTACGGGAGCTACGTCATCTTCGAGCTGGGCATCCCGTAACCCCGGCCCCCACGACCCCGCGGGGGCGCGTCCGGTCCCCGGGCGCGCCCCTCGCCGTCCCCCGGCCGGGTTTCCCCGGCCGGTCCGGTTTGCCCCCTTGAGCCGACCGATCGTTCGGTTACTCTGTGACGTGTCCCGTCCTCCCCTCTGAGGAGCGCACACCATGTCCGCAGCGGTCACCCACCCCCTCGTCGCCGAGCTCACCGAACGCCACCGGGCCACCCTGGAGGCCGCCCTCGACGCCGCCGCCAAGCGCGACTACTGGTCGCCCTACCCCGAGTTCCCCAAGGCCTACGGCGAGAGCGCCGCCGCGGACGGCAGGGCCGCCTTCGAGTCGCTGCTGAACCGGCCGTTCGACCTCCCCGGCCACCCCTCCGAGGGCGACCCCGTCGGCGGCGAGGCCTCCCCGTACGGCCTCGAACTGGGCATCGGCTACCCGCACTCCGGCCCGGACGCCCTGATCACCGCGCTGACCGCCGCCCGCCCGGCCTGGGCCGCCGCCGGGCCGCTCGCCCGCGCCGCCGTCGCGCTGGAGATCCTGGCCCGGATCAACGCCCGCTCCCACGAGTTCGCCAACGCCGTGATGCACACCACCGGCCAGGCCTACCCGATGGCCTTCCAGGCCGGCGGCCCGCACGCCCAGGACCGCGGTCTGGAGGCCGTCGCCTACGCGTACGCCGAGCAGACCAGGCTGCCGCGGAGCGCCGGCTGGACCAAGCCCCAGGGCAAGCGCGACCCGCTGGTGATGACCAAGGAGTTCACCGTCGTCCCGCGCGGCCTGGCGCTGCTGATCGGCTGCAACACCTTCCCCACCTGGAACGGCTTCCCCGGCCTGTTCGCCTCGCTGGCCACCGGCAACCCGGTGCTGGTCAAGCCCCACCCGCGCGCCGTGCTCCCGCTGGCGCTGACCGTCCGGATCGCCCGCGAGGTGCTCGCCGAGGCCGGCTTCGACCCCAACACGGTCTGCCTGGCCGCCGAGCACGAGGGCGGCACCGTGGCCGCGACGCTGGCCGTGCGCCCCGAGATCAGGCTGATCGACTACACCGGCTCCACCTCCTTCGGCGACTGGCTGGAGGAGCACGCCGGACAGGCCGAGGTCTACACCGAGAAGGCCGGCGTCAACACCGTCGTCGTCGACTCCACCGACGACTACCGGGGCATGCTGAACAACCTGGCCTTCTCGCTCTCGCTGTACAGCGGCCAGATGTGCACCACCCCGCAGAACCTGCTGATCCCGCGCACCGGCATCGGCACCGACCAGGGCACCAAGTCCTACGACGAGGTGGTCGGCGACCTGGCCCGCGCCATCGAGGGCCTGCTCTCCGACGACGCCCGCGCCACGGCCGTCCTCGGCGCCGTGGTCAACCCGGGCGTGCTGCGGCGCTCGGCCGCCGCCGCCGGCGGCGAGTACGGCGAACTCGCCCTCGCCCCGCGGGCGGTGGAGCACCCGGAGTTCCCCGGCGCGACCGTCCGCACCCCCGCGCTGGTCAAGCTGGACGCCGACAAGCCGGACGACCGGACGGTCCTGAGCGCCGAGTGCTTCGGCCCGGTCTCCTTCGCCGTCGCGGTCGGGAACACCGCCGCCGCCGTCGAGTTGCTGCGCGAGACCGTCCGCACGCAGGGCGCGATGACCGCCTCCGGCTACACCACCTCGCCCGAGGTCGAGGCCGCCCTGGTCGGGGCCGCCCTCGACGCCGGCGTCTCGCTCTCGCTCAACCTCACCGGCGGGGTCTACGCCAACCAGACCGCCGCCTTCTCCGACCTGCACGGCACCGGCGCCAACCCGGCCGCCAACTCCGCCTACTGCGACGGCGCGTTCGTCGCCGACCGGTTCCGCACCGTGGAGATCCGCCGACACGCCTGACCGCTCCGGACCGCCCCGCGGCGCACCGCCCGCCGGGGCGGCGCTCCGGTCCCCGGCCACGCGCCGGGGACCGGAGATTCACAACGCCGCTCCCGGGCAGCGATGATGGTGGCGGGGAGGCGCCACCACGGCGTCCAGCCGCCGTTCGATCACCGGGAGCCGATTACATGAGCGAGAAGCAGACCGTCACCGACGTCACCGACGTCCTCGTCGTCGGCGCCGGACCGACCGGCCTGCTGCTGGCCGGCGACCTCGCCGCCGCCGGGCTGGACGTCACCGTGCTGGAGAAGCGCACCACCGGGTCCGAACTCACCCGGGCCTTCGCCGTGCACGCCCGCACCCTGGAACTCCTCGACGCCCGCGGCCTCGCCGACGAGCTCATCGCCGGCGGCCACCCGGTCACCTCGCTGCGCGCCTTCGACCGGGCCCGGATCGAGTTCGGCGGCCTGCCCACCCGCTTCCCGTTCGTCCTGCTGACGCCGCAGTACCGGACCGAGCGGCTGCTCCTCGACCGGGCGGTGGCGGCGGGCGCCCGGATCGTGCGCGGCGCCGAGGTGACCGGCCTGCGCCAGGACGCCGGGGGCGTCACCGTCGAGGCCGTCCGGGACGGCGCCGCCGAGACCCACCGGGCCCGCTACGCGGTCGGCACCGACGGCGTCCACTCCACCGTCCGCGACCTGCTCGGCCTGCCCTTCCCTGGCGAGTCGGTGGTCGACTCGGTGCTGCTGGCGGACGTCCGGCTGGAGCGCGAGCCGGAGGACGGCGTCGCGGCCGGGGCCGACGACGACGGCCTGACCCTGCTGATGCCGTTCGGCGACGGCTGGTACCGGATCCTCGCCTGGGACCGCAACGAGCACCTCGCGGACGGCGCCGTGCCGGACCCCGCTCTGCTCGCCGGCATCGCCCGCCGCGCCCTCGGCGAGGACTACGGGCTGCACGACGTCCGCTGGAGCTCCACCTTCCACAGCGACGAGCGCCAGGTGCCGAACTACCGCTCCGGGCGGGTGCTGCTGGCCGGCGACGCCGCCCACTGCCACTCCCCGGCGGGCGGCCTGGGCATGAACACCGGCCTCCAGGACGCCGCCAACCTCTCCTGGAAGCTCGCCGCCGTCGTCGGCGGCCGGGCCACCGACGCGCTGCTCGACAGCTACCAGGCCGAGCGGCACCCGGTGGGCCGGACCGCGCTGCGCGTCTCCGGCGCGATGATCCGGCTCGCCGTCGCCCAGTCCGCCGCCACCCGGGCGCTGCGCGGGGCGCTGGTCTCGGTCGCCGGGCACCTGGACGCGGTCGTCGAGCGCGGCGCCCGCACCGTCTCCGGCATCGGCATCGCCTACCCGGCCCCCAAGGACGCCCACCCGCTGGTCGGCAAGCGCGTCCCGGACCTGCGGCTGACCGCCCTGGAGCAGCCCCGCGAGGGCGCTCCGGCCGCCCCCGAGCGGCTCTACGAGGCGCTGCGGGCGGGCAGGTTCGTGCTGGTGAGCAATGACGAGGTGGCGGCGGCCGACCCGTGGGCGGACCGCCTGGTGACCGCCGCCCCGGCCGACCCGCACGGCAAGCTGCGCGACACCGTGCTCCTGGTCCGCCCGGACGGCCACGCCGCCTGGGCCGCCGTCGACCCGGGCGCCGGCGAGCTGCGCGCCGCGCTCACCGAGTGGCTCGGCGAGGCCTGACCCGGCCGCCGGGCCCGGGGGGACGCCGTCTCCGGCGTCCCCCCGGGATCACGCCCTCGCCTTCCCGTAGTGCCGCGCCGCCTTCGCCCGGTTCCCGCACACCGCCATCCGGCACCAGCGCCGGCGGCCGTTCTGCGAGGTGTCGAAGAAGTGCAGGACGCAGGCCTCGCGGGCGCACTTCCTGATCCGGTGCGGCCCCCGGGCCAGCAGCCCCAGGAAGTCGTCCACCGCCAGCCAGCCGGCCAGCCGGTGCGGCCCGTCCACCTCGACCCGGTCCACCGGACCGGCCGCCGAGGCCTCCCGGCGGACCCGGCCGTGCCGCAGCACCGCGTCCAGCCCCGCCAGTTCCGCCGGCCCCGGCTCCCGGCCCGCGTCCAGTGCCCGGACGGCCGCCGCCAGCGCCTCGCGCGCCTCCAGCAGGGCCGCCAGCGCGGCCCCGTCGTCCGGGCAGCGCCCGGTCAGCCCGGACGAGGAGAGCCAGATCGCCAGGCCGTCCGGCCCGGCGAGCAGGTCGTTGACCGGGGTCCCGGCCCAGCGGGTGTTCAGCAGGTCGAGCGCGAGCGGCTCGCCGAGCAGCGGGCGGGGGTCCCGGGGGTCTGCGGTCGGCTCCGTCATCGGCACTCCCTCGCTCGCGAACGGTTCCCGAGTCTACGTCCGGCCCCGTCCGCGCGGTTCCTGTCCGGAACCGGCCACGGGGCGGCCGGATCGCACCGGCCGTCCGGGGAAAGGGCGGTGTGTTTCCGTACTGTTCCAGGATCGATCACCGGGCGGCCCACGCACCGTGACCACTGTCATACGCACGACTGATGACGTAGCCTCTCGACCGTGCATAGGGTTCCCCACAGCTCGGCGAGGCCGTTGACGGCGCGTTCCGGCGCCGTACCGGGTCTGCCGAACCCGCTCGGTGGGGAAGGTAACCACATGGCCTCACAGCACCCCCAGGACGCACGACTCAGACTGGTCGGGCCGCGCCAGGACACACCCGCGCCCGCTCCCCGGCCTCCCGCTCCACCGCTGTCGCCCGCCCCGACCCCGGGGCGCCCGAGCCCCACCGGCGGCTTCGCCGACACCCTGCACGTGGCGATCGAGGCCAGTGGCCTCAGCCTCGACCGGATCCGTGCCGCACTCGCCCAACGGGGCGTCAGGGTCAGTGTCACGACGCTGAGTTACTGGCGGCGCGGACGCAGCCAGCCCGAGCGCGCCAGTTCGCTGCGCGCCGTGCACCTGCTGGAGGAGCTGCTCGGGCTCCCGCACTCCACGCTGTCCGCGCTGCTCGGCCCGCCGCGCCCGCGCGGCCGCTGGGCGGCCAACGCCAACACCAGCCACCTGCGGCTGGAGGACGTCTGGCCGGGCGAGCAGGACATCTCCGAGGTGTTCGCCGAACTGGACGCGCCGCCGGCCGGCGAGCTGGAGCGGCTCTCGGTCCACGACTCGTACTACGTGGACGCCGAGCGCCGCGGCAACCTGCTGCGGATCCGTCTGGTGGTGCGCGCCACGGTGGCCGGGGTGACCCGCTGCCTGGTGGTGCACAAGGCGGACGAGGAGGCGACCGGCTGCCCGGAGATCAGCGGTGTGCGGCACGGACGGCTCGGCCGGGTGCGCCGCCGCCGGGAGGCCGGGCTGATCGTCGGCGAGGTGATGCTCGACCGCCCGCTGGGCCTCGGTGACAGCACCGTCTTCGAGTACGAGGTGGAGATCCCGTCCGGCGGCGCCGAGACGATCGAGTACAGCCGCCGCTTCGCCACTCCGGTGCGCGAGTACGTGCTCCAGGTCCACTTCGACCCGGCGACCGTGCCGGCGCACTGCGAGCGGTACGACCGCGACCCGGGGGCGGACGTCGACCGCCGCCGCGAGCAGCTCTGGATCGGCGCCTCCGCCAGCGCCCACGTGCTCGCCCCCGACCAGCAGCCGGGCCACATCGGCATCCGCTGGGAGTGGGAGTAGCCGCACCGCGGCCCGGCGCCCGCGCGCCCGTTCTCCGGCACGCCGCCTTCCCGTTCTTGTCATGGCACAGTCATATTCGGAAAATCTAACCCTTCACACCGCCAGTACTGGTTGACCTCTCATCAGACTAACCACTAACTTCATCTGTATCGGTTAGCCAGCGGCGCCCCGGGGCGCCCTGACCACGGGAGTGATCAGGCATGTCCGGCACCATCAGCAGCACCCCGCAGACCGGCCACGTGGGTCTGAACGTCACCGACCTCGCCCGCTCCACCGCCTTCTACCGGCAGGTCCTCGGCCTGGAGCTGGTCGGGGAGGGCGGCGAGCCGGAGCACCCGTTCGCCTACCTCGGCCGCGACGGCCGCCCCACCCTCACCCTCTGGCAGCAGAGCGAGGGCGCCTTCTCCACCGCCGCGCCCGGCCTGCACCACCTCGCCTTCCAGGTCGACTCGCTCGACGAGGTGCTCGCCGCCGAGGCGCTGCTGCGCGGCCTGGGCGCCGCCTTCACCCACGACGGCGTCGTCCCGCACGGCGAGGGCGCCGACTCCGGCGGGATCTTCTTCACCGACCCGGACGGCATCCGCCTGGAGATCTACACCCCGACGGGCGTCCGCGGCACCGGCGCCGAGGCCCCCGCCGAATCCGCCCCGACCTGCGGCTTCTTCTAGACGGCACGACCGCCCCGGCAGGGACCCGCCCGAGGGAGGAACCAGACGTGACCAGCACCGGAACGCCCTACCACCCCGGCGAACGGGCCGCCCAGGCCCGGGCCGGCCGCACCGACCGGGCCGACCACTCCGGACGCGCCGTCGGCGGCACCGTCCCGGCGGTGGCCGCCCGCTTCCTCACCGGGCGGCGGGTACTGGTGGCCGGCGCCGCCGACGCCGACGGCCGGCTCTGGGCCACCCAGCTGAGCGGCCCGGCCGGCTTCCTGCGGGCGGCCGGCGAACGGACCGTCACGGTGGCCGCCCGGCCGGCCGGGGACGACCCGCTGGCGGCCGCCCTGGCCGGCCCCGCCGAGATCGGCACCATCGCCCTGGACCCGGCCGGCCGGCGCCGCATGCGGGTCAACGGCCGCTCCGTACCGGACGGCCGGGGCGGCCTGGTGATCACCGCGGAGCAGGTCTACGCCAACTGCCCGAAGTACATCCGGCGCCGCGACCCGGCGGACCGGCCGGGCGCCGGCCTCCCCCGCCGGGTCGCGGCCGGCGGCGCGCTGAGCACCGCCCAGCAGCTGACGGCGGCCACCGCCGACACCTTCTTCGTCGCCACCACCGGCCCCGACGGCCGGATGGACGCCTCGCACCGCGGCGGCCCGCCCGGATTCCTCCGGGTGCTCGGCCCGGACCGGCTGCGCTGGCCCGACTACCCGGGCAACAGCATGTTCATGACCCTGGGGAACCTGGAGCTGGACCCCCGGGCCGGACTGCTCCTGCCGGACTGGGAGACCGGCGGCGCGCTGCTGGTCACCGGCGAGGCCCGGACCGACTGGTCCGATCCCGCCGCGGCCGGCCTGCCGGGAGCGGAGCGGGTGGTCGACCTGACCGTCACCGGCGTCGTCGAACTGGCCGACGCGACCCCGCTGACCTGGGCGGAACCCCAGGATCCAGTGGCCGGCCCAGCGGTGGCCGGGCACCGGCCGGCGGCGCCCCGGGGCCGGTCCGACGACCCGTCCGGAACCGGTCGCACTGACGCCCGGACAGCCTGACCGAGCAGCAGTTCCGTGCCCGCACTACCTCTTTCGCCCGACCCGCGCCACGCCCGGGCGCCGAACGGTTGTCACCCGGACGGAGCAATCCACCGCGCCGACCAGGCGTCCGCTTTGGGACTTTGGTCCCGATAACACGCGCTGTCGCCCTGGGAAGGACCGTGCTGTCGGGCCGTTCACGGCCCGCCCCCGCACCGTCCCCCACCAGGAGAAAGAGGCGGAGTATGCCCCGAACCGACCAACTGTCCCCGCTGCTGGAGTTCGACGACGTCGAACCCGGCGACGACTGCATATGCGGGGGCTGCAACGCCCGGCGCCGCGCCCGGCTGCACGCCGCGCCGGTGCACGAGGGCGGGCACGCCGCGGCCCGCAGCGTCCGCCGCCGGGCCGCCGTGCTGATGGCCGCCGTCGGCACCGCGCTGGGCGGCGGCGCGGCCGGCGCGGCCACCGCCGCCGCGGCGCCGGCCCCGACCCCCACCCCGGGCGGCCCGGCCAGCCCCCGGGCCGGCACGCCGCAGGGGGAGGTCAGCGGCCTGTTCGGCGGCTCCGCCTCCGCCCGCTCCTTCGCCGCCCCGCGGATCGCCACCCCGGCGACCACCCGGGCCCGGATCATCGAGCGGGCCCAGCGCTGGGTCGACCAGAAGGTCCCGTACAGCATGAGCCGCTACTGGTCGGACGGCTACCGCCAGGACTGCTCCGGCTTCGTCTCGATGGCCTGGGGGCTCGGCAGCAGCCAGACCACCTGGACCCTGCCGGACGTCGCCGAGCGGATCTCCAGGGACGACCTCCAACCCGGAGACATCCTGGTCTACAACAACCCGGCCAGCCCGCAGTCGGGTTCGCACGTCACGATCTTCGGCGGCTGGGCCGACTCCGCCCGCACCCACTACACCGCGTACGAGCAGACCGCCCCGGCCACCCTCAAGCGGTCCACCCCGTACGCCTACTGGAACAACTCGGCCTCCTACGTCCCGTACCGCTACAAGGGCCTCTCCACCGGCGGCAACGGCGGCGGGAGCACCGGGGGCGGCAGCAGCGACGGCACCGCCTCGACCGCCTTCCCGGGCGCCGACAGGTTCGGTCCGGGCGCCGACAACGCGTACGTCACCAGGCTCGGCCAGATGCTGGTCCAGCGCGGCGGCGGCCAGTTCTACACCCAGGGCCCCGGCCCGCGCTGGGGCGAGGCCGACCGGCGGGCCACCGAGGCGTTCCAGCTCGCCCAGGGCTGGCGCGGCAGCGAGGCGGACGGCATCCCGGGCCGGGCCACCTGGGACCTCCTGGTCAACGGCAAGGGCCGGAACATCGACGGCGGCACCCCGCTGCCGCCCCCGCCGGTGCAGCCGCCGGCCACCGGCGGCACCGGCGCACCGGCCTTCCCGGGCGCCGACAGGTTCGCCCCGGGCGCCGCCAACGACTGGGTCCGGCAGCTCGGCGAGCAGCTGGTCCGCAAGGGCTTCGGGCGGTACTACACCACCGGACCCGGTCCGCGCTGGACGGAGGCCGACCGGCGCAACGTGCAGGCCTTCCAGGAGGCCCAGGGCTGGCGCGGCGCCGAGGCCGACGGCTACCCCGGACCGGACACCTGGAAGCGGCTGTTCTCCTGACCCGCCCGGGGTCGGCGCACCCGCCCCCGTCGGCGCCCGCCCGGCGGCCGGTTCACACCGGTGCGCCG
>NZ_JBHJRC010000221.1:0-13853 GCF_042261735.1 Kitasatospora sp. NPDC056327
GCCGCACTCCTGCGGCCGGGCCCTCGGGTTTCCGGCCCTCCACGTCCGGCGCACGACTCCGGGGGCGGCTGTGGGCCCGGGACGGCCGCTCAAAGCGTCCCCGGCCCCGCCACACCCCGGCGTCGTGCGCGAAGGCCGCCAACCGTCGGCGACCGACCCGGGGCCCGCCGGAGCCCCGTCGGCGGCAGTGGTGGTCCCGCGTCGACGCTGTGCCGTTCGCCGCGTCTCCGCCCACCGGTAAAACTGCCGCACTACCAACCTAAGACGTATCAGCGTGCGAGAAGTTACGCCCGGGGGGTGTGAGCTGCCTCTCGCCACGCTCCGTGTGCGGTCGGTACCGGCCCCATACCACACCTTCCGTCGGCGGCGACGTCACCCTCCCCGCAGTCACGGCAACCGAGCGTGATAGGAATCGTGGCATTCCGGTACGGACCGTCCCGCACCTTGGAGCGTGGCGGCGGAGCTGGGGAGGGAGTGCGCAGATGACCAGGAACGTGGTTGTCACCGGCGGTGGCACGGGGATCGGGTACGAGGTGGCGCGGCGGTTCGCCGAGGCGGGCGAACGGGTCGTGATCGTCGGCCGTCGGCGAGCGGTGCTCGACGGGGCCGCCGCCGCGCTCGGGCCCAACGTGACCCCGCTGGTCTGCGACCTCGCCGATCCGGACGCCGTCGAGGCCGCCCTGGCCGAACTGCCCGAGCGGGTCGACGTACTGGTGAACAACGCCGGCAGCCGGGAGACCGTGATCGGCGCCGGACCGCACGCGCTGCTGGCCCGCTGGCGCGGCGACTTCGAGCGGAACGTGCTGACCGTGGTGCTGCTCACCGAGTCGATCAGGGACCGGCTCACCCCGGGCTCCGGCCGGGTGGTCACCATCAGCTCGATCGCGGCGCTGCGCGGCGCCGGCTCCTACGGGGCCTCGAAGGCGTCGCTGCACGCCTGGAACCACTTCCTGGCCGCCCAGCTCGGCACCTCGGGCATCACCGCCAACATCGTCGCCCCGGGGACGGTGGCGGGCACCGAGTTCTTCGGGCCGCGGCTGGACGACGCGGAGGTCTCCCGGCGGGCCGCCCGGACGCTGCTCGGGCGGATCGGGGAGACCGGGGAGGTGGCGGGCGCGGTGTACTTCCTGGCCTCGCCGGAGGCCGGTTTCATCACCGGCGAGATCCTGCACTGCAACGGCGGCGAGCTGCTCGGCCGCTGAGGCCCGGACACGGCCGGGCCCCGTACCGCGGGTGCGGCACGGGGCCCGGTTGCCGCGGGTGCGCCGGTGGGTCTCAGGAGGACCGGAAGCTGCGCAGCCGGAGGCTGTTGGTGACCACGAAGACCGAGGAGAAGGCCATCGTGGCGCCGGCGATCATCGGGCTGAGCAGTCCGGCGGCGGCCAGCGGGATCGCCGCCACGTTGTAGCCGAAGGCCCAGAACAGGTTGCCCTTGATGGTGGCGAGGGTCCGGCGGGAGAGCCGGATGGCGTCGGCGGCCGAGCGCAGGTCGCCCCGGACCAGGGTGAGGTCGCTCGCCTCGATGGCGGCGTCGGTGCCGGTGCCCATGGCCAGGCCGAGGTCGGCCTGGGCGAGCGCGGCGGCGTCGTTGACGCCGTCGCCGACCATCGCGACGATCCTGCCCTCCGCCTGGAGGATCTCGACGGCGGCGACCTTGTCCTCGGGCAGGACCTCGGCGTGGACGTGGGCGGGGTCGATGCCGACCTCGGCGGCGACCGACTCGGCGACCGCCCGGTTGTCGCCGGTGAGCAGGACCGGGGTCAGCCCCAGGGCGCGAAGCTCGGCGACGGCCTCGGCACTGGTGGGCCTGACGGTGTCGGCGACCTCCAGGACGGCCCGTGCCGCGCCGTCCCAGCCGACCACGACGGTGGTGCGGCCGGCGGCCTCGGCGGCCCGTTTGGCCCCGGCCAGCGGGGCGGGCAGCGGCAGGCCGCGGTCCTTGAGCAGGGCCTCCCGGCCGGCCGTCACCGCGCGGCCCTCGACGACCCCCTGGACGCCCAGGCCGGGCAGGTTCTCGAACCGCTCGACGGGGGGCAGGGTGCCGAGGCGCTCGGCCGCCGCGGTGGCGACGGCGGCGGCGACCGGGTGCTCGGAGGCGTGCTCCAGGGCGCCGGCCAGCCGCAGGGCCTCGTCCTCGGTGACGCCCTCGGCGGTGTGCACCGCGGTCAGCGCCATCCGGCCGGTGGTGACGGTGCCGGTCTTGTCGAGCACGACGGTGTCCACCCGGCGGGTGTTCTCCAGCACCTCGGGGCCCTTGATGAGGATGCCGAGCTGGGCGCCGCGGCCGGTGCCGACCATCAGGGCGGTCGGGGTCGCCAGACCCAGGGCGCACGGGCAGGCGATGATCAGCACGGCGACCGCGGCGGTGAACGCCTCGGTGGTGCTGTCGGAGGTCAGCAGCCAGCCGGCCATCGTGGCGAGCGCGATGACGATGACCACGGGGACGAAGACGGCGGAGATCCGGTCGGCGAGCCGCTGGGCGGCGGCCTTGCCGTTCTGCGCCTCCTCGACCAGGGCGGCCATCCGGGCGAGCCGGGTGTCGGCGCCGACCCGGGTGGCCTCGACCACCAGCCGGCCGCCGGCGTTGACGGTGGCGCCGGTGACGGCGTCGCCGACGGCCACCTCGACCGGCACGGACTCACCGGTGAGCATCGAGGCGTCGACGGCGGAGGCGCCCTCGACCACCACGCCGTCGGTGGCGATCTTCTCGCCGGGGCGGACCACGAAGCGCGTCCCGACGGTGAGCCGGTCGACCGGCAGCCGCACCTCGCGGCCGCCCTGGAGCACGGCGACGTCCTTGGCCCCGAGGTCCAGCAGGGCGTGCAGGGCCGCCCCGGCGCGGCGCTTGGAGCGGGCCTCCAGGTAGCGGCCGAGCAGGATCAGCACGGTGACGGCGGCGGCCGTCTCCAGGTAGAGCATGGACGAGGCGTCGGCCTCACCGACCGAGAAGGAGAACTCGTGCCGCATGCCCGGCATGCCGGCGTCGCCCCAGAACAGGGCCCAGAAGGACCAGCCGAAGGCGGCGAGGGTGCCCAGCGAGACCAGGGTGTCCATGCTCGCCGCGCCGTGCTTGAGGTTGGTCCAGGCGGCCTTGTGGAAGGGGAGCCCGCCGAAGACCACGACGGGGCCGGTGAGGGCGAAGGCCAGCCACTGCCAGTTGGTGAACTGGAGGGCCGGGACCATCGACCAGAGGACCACCGGCAGGCTCAGTACGGCGCTGATGAGCAGCCGGTCGAGCAGGGGGTCGGCCGCCGCGGTGGACCGGCCGCCGGTGCCGGGGGCCTCTCCGGCCGGGGCCGCGGCCGCCGGTGGCGGGGGGAGCTCGGCGGTGTAGCCGGTGTTCTCGACGGTGGCGACGAGGTCGGCGACGGTCACGTCCGGTGCGAACTCGACCCGGGCCTTCTCGGTCGCGTAGTTGACCGTGGCCTCGACGCCGGTCATGCGGTTGAGCTTCTTCTCGATCCGGGCGGCGCAGGCGGCGCAGGTCATGCCGCCGATCGACAGTTCGACGCGTTCGCGGACCGCGGTGGGGCCCTCCTGGCCGGCCGTGGCGGGCGCCGCGGCCGGGGAGGCGGAGCCCGGGGTGGAGGTGCTCATGTGCTGATCAGCTCCTAGGGGAGGGCGCGGCGGGGGCGGGTGACGCCGGGCCCCCACCGCGCGGCGGGGGCTCTCAGGCGGTGCGGCCGACCAGCTCGTAGCCGGCCTCGTCGACGGCGGCGCGCACCAGCTCGTCGTCCAGCGGGGCGGCCGCGGAGACGGTGACGGTGCCGGCCTTGGCGTCGGCGGACACCTCGGTGACGCCCGTCAGGGTGGAGAGCTCCTTGCTGACCGAGTTCTCGCAGTGGCCGCAGCTCATGCCGGTCACGGTGTAAGTGATGGTGCTGGACATCGGGCCCTCCGGAAGGGTCGGTACGGCCGCGGGTGTGCGCCCCGGCCTCACTGATATGACAACACCATACCCTTAGGGGGTATTCCGTAGGAGTACGGATCATGTGGTGTGGATCGCACTCGAAGGCCGTTTGGCGGCCGATCTTCGTGGTCCGAGAGCAGAGCGTAGGCGTCCGGCCACGCGGAGCCGCAATCCGCGCCGTGGCGGGGCCGAACCGGCTGCGGATCCGGCGCGAATCCGGGGGCGGGCCGGGGGTGCGGGGGTGACCGTGCTGATCGTCCGTTATGTTCGGTATGTGTCCCCGTTCCGCCGTGCCCAGTCGCCGTCCGTCCCGACCGGCGCCGGGCAGCCGCCGGCCCGGCGGCGTGACGCGTTGCTCGCCGCCGACCTGCTCGACATCCCGTTCCGGCGCCGGGCCTCGCCGGCGCTGATCGCCATCGTGCTGGTCGCCATCGCCGATCTGTACTCCGGCCAGGACCGCTACCTGGCGCCGCTGATGACCGTGGTCCCCAGCATCGCCGCGCTCACCCTGCGGCCGCTCGAACTGCTCGGCGTCAGCTCGCTGGGGCTTCTCGCCGTCTACGGACTCAGCCACTACGACCAGGTCGACACCATCAACGACGCCCGCTTCCTGTGGGGCGCGATGGTCAGCTACCTCCTGCTCACGGTCTTCTCCGCCTGGGTCGCCGAGCTGCGGATGCGCAGGGCCGCCGCCTTCGCCGCGGTCAGCTCCGTCGCCGAGGCCGCCCAGCGCGCGCTGCTGCGGCTGCCCGGCCCGGTCGTCGGTCCGCTCCGCCTCGCCGTCCGGTACGTCTCGGCCGCCGACGCCTCCAGGATCGGCGGGGACCTCTACTCCGTGCTGGAGACCCCGCATGGCACCCGGGTCGCGGTCGGCGACGTGCGGGGCAAGGGGCTCGGGGCGGTGCAGACCGCCGCCGTGGTGCTCGGCTCCTTCCGGGAGGCCGCGTACGACGAGGCCGGACTGCGCGGGGTGGCCGCCCGGATCGAGGCCAGCGTCGAGCGGCACGTGCCGGACGGCGAGTTCACCACCGCGCTGTTCGCCGAGTTCCGCCGGCCCGGAGTGGTCCAGCTGCTCCAGTACGGGCACGTGCCGCCGATCCGGGTGGACCCGCAGGGCCGCGCGCACGTGCTGGAGGCGCCCGATCCGTGGGTGCCGCTCGGGCTCGGCCGGCTGGCCTCCGGGGAGCCGGCCACCTGGGAACAGCCGTTCGGGACCGAGGACGTGCTGGTGCTCTGCACCGACGGCGTGGTCGAGGCCAGGCACCGGCGCGGCGGCGGGTTCTACCCGCTCGCCGAGCGGGTCGGTCCCCTGGTGCGGGGCGCGGCCCGCTCGGGGGCGGAGCTGGAGGCGGCGGTCGGCCGGGTCTACGCCGACCTGCTCGCACACACCGGCGGCGAGCTGCGGGACGACGCGCTGCTGCTGCTGATCACCCGCACCGACGCCGGGTAGGCCCCGGCGGGGACTCAGTCGCCGGGCCCCCGCGCGGCGCCGGCCCGCGTGACGTCGGCGAGGGCGCGGAAGAGCAGGGCGGTGGAGGTGGCGCCCGGGTCCTGGTGGCCGACGCTGCGCGGGCCGAGGTAGGAGGCGCGGCCCTTGCGGGCCTGCAGCGGCACGGTGTCCAGGGCGCCCCGTTCGGCGGCCCCGGCGGCGGCCCCGGCGGCCTCCGGCAGGCCGGCCCCGGCCGTCACGGCGGCCCGGTAGGCGTCCAGCGCGGGCGTCCAGGCGTCCACGATGGTCTTGTCGCCCGGCTCGGCCCTGCCGAGGTCCCGGACCGCCCGCAGGCCCGCCGCCAGGGCCTCGCCGAACGCGGCCGGGCCGGCGGGGGCCTCGCCGGGCTGCGGCAGCGCGGCGCCGATCGCGCGGAACGCCTTGCCGTAGAGCGGCCCGGAGGCGCCGCCGACCTTGGAGATCAGCGTGGTGCCGGTCCTGGTCAGGACCGCGCCGGCACCGGCCGGGGCCGGCGCGTCCGGACCGTCCAGCGCCGTCAGCACGGCCGTGAAGCCGCGGCGCAGATTGCTGCCGTGGTCGCCGTCGCCGATCGCCGAGTCCAGCTCGGTGAGCCGGCCCTGCTCCTGCTCGACCGCGGCGGCGATCGCGCGGACCCAGGCCAGGGCGAGGGGGGTGTCGACGTTCATCGGGGCTCCTTGCCGAGGGGGTCAGGCGCGCTTGAGGGCGGGGGTGTCCACCGGGGCGTCCCACAGCTCCAGCAGCCGGTCGTCGGCCCTGGTGAGGGTGAGGGAGAAGCCCGCCATGTCGAGGCTGGTCACGTAGTTGCCGACCAGGCTGCGGGCCACCGCGATGCCGTGCCCGGCCAGCCGGGCGGCGACCTCGCCGAAGACGATGTACAGCTCCATGAGCGGGGTCGCGCCCAGGCCGTTGACCAGGGCGATCACCTCGTCGCCGGGGTCCAGGCGGTGGTCGGCGAGGACCGTGTCCACCACCTCGGCGGCCAGCTCGCGGGCCGGGCGGAGCCGTTCCCGGCGGCGGCCCGGCTCGCCGTGGATGCCGACGCCGACCTCGATCTCGTCGGCGGCCAGCTCGAAGCCGGGTTTGCCCGCCGCGGGGACGGTCGCCCCGCTCAGCGCGATCGCGAACGAGCGGGAGGCCGCGTTCACCCGCTCGCCGAGGGCGGCGACCTCGTCCAGCGGCGCGCCGCGCTCGGCCAGCGCGCCCGCGATCTTCTCCACGAGCACGGTCGCGCCGGTGCCGCGCCGGCCCGCCGTCCAGGTCGAGTCCTCCACCGCGACGTCGTCGTTCACCAGGACGGTGCGGACCTCGATGCCCTCCTCGGCGGCCAGCTCCGCGGCGAGCTCGAAGTTCAGGACGTCGCCGGTGTAGTTCTTGACCACGAACACCACCCCGGCGCCGGAGTCCACGGCGCGGGCGGCGGCCAGCATCTGGTCCGGCACGGGGGAGGTGAAGACCTCGCCGGGGCAGGCGGCGTCCAGCATGCCGGGGCCCACGAAGCCGCCGTGCAGGGGCTCGTGCCCGGACCCGCCGCCGGACACCAGGGCCACCTTGGGCGCCGCGGGCCGCACGGCCCGGGTGATCACCCGGGCGGCGGTGTCCACGGCCAGTTCCGGGTGGGCGGCGGCCATCCCGGCCAGCGCGTCCTCCAGGACGGTCTCCGCGGTGTTGATGAGCTTCTTCACGGCGTACGCGCTCCCCTCGGCAGACGGTGCTGACCCGACGCTACGCCAGACGGGGGTGCGGGGCACGGAATCCGACACGCGGGAGTGGATCACCCGGACGGCGGACGGAGGTCCTAGGGTCGGGGGCATGAGTGGACACGTGGGCATCGTCCTGGTCTCGCACAGTGCGGCGCTGGCCGGCGGGTTGCGGGAGCTGCTGGCCGAGCTGGCCTCCGACGAGGTGCGGGTGGTGGTGGCGGGCGGGACCGAGGAGGGCGGGCTCGGGACGAGCTACGAGCTGATCGCGCGGGCCGTCGCCGAGGCGGACGCCGGGGCGGGGGTGGTGGTGCTGCCGGACCTCGGGAGTTCGGTGCTGACCGCGGTGACCGTGCTGGAGGACGAGCCGCGCCCGGACGTGCGGCTGGTCGACGCGCCGTTCGTGGAGGGCGCGGTGGCCGCCGCGGTGACCGCCTCCACCGGGGCGGCGCTGGCCGAGGTGGTCGCGGCGGCGGAGGAGGCGCGGGGCTTCCGCAAGCTGTGAGCCCGGCCGCGGGCGGAACCGCGGCCGCGGGCGCTCACTTGGCGTCGGCGTAGCACTCCACCACGGCGGTGCTGAGCGGGAAGCGCACCGGGGTGTCGCCGAAGACCAGCCGGCGGGCCTCCTCCGCCGCGCCGGCCGCCGCCGCCGCCACTTCGTCGGCCAGGTTGGCCGGGGTGTGCACCACCACCTCGTCGTGCTGGAAGAACACCAGGTGCGGACGGTCGGCCTCCTCCGCCACCGGGAGCTCGCCGAGCCGGCGGCGCAGCGCCGCCAGCAGGGCCAGGGCCCAGTCGGCGGCGCTGGCCTGGATGACGAAGTTGCGGGTGAACCGGCCCCGGGCGCGGGCCGACCGGCCGCCGGCCTCGCCCGCCGGCCCGGGCGCCTCGGTGAGGTCGAGGAAGTCGGCGGAGGCGGGCGGGCAGGGCCGGCCCAGCCGGGAGGCGACCACGCCGCCGTCCTCGCCGGTGCGGGCGGCGGCCTCGACGTAGCCCATCGCGGTGGGGTAGCGGCTGCGCAGGATGGCCAGCAGCGGGCCGATGTCGCCGCTGGTCTGGCCGTACATGGCGCCGAGCAGGCCGAGCTTGGCCTTCTCCCGGTCGCCCTGGAAGGCGGTCGCGGCCAGGGCCTCGTAGAGGTCGCCGCCGGCCGCGGTGCGGGCCAGCCCGGCGTCCTGGGAGAGCGCGGCGAGCACCCGGGGCTCCAGCTGGGCGGCGTCGGCGACGACCAGCAGCCAGCCCGGGTCGGCGACCACGGCGCGGCGCAGGATGCGCGGGATCTGCAGCGCGCCGCCGCCCCGGCTGGCCCAGCGGCCGGAGACCACGCCGCCGACCACGTACTCGGGGCGGAACCGCCCGCCGCGCGCCCAGGCGTCCTGCCAGGCCCAGCCGTGCGCGACGTGGATCCGGGACAGCTCCTTGTAGCGGACCAGCAGCCGGGCCGCCGGGTGGTCGATCGTCTTCAGCTCCCAGGAGCGGGTGGAGGCGAGCGGGATGCCGGCGTCGGCGAAGGCGCGCAGCACCTGGCTGTGCGAGTCGGGGTTGAACGGACGCCCGCCGAGCGCCCGCTGCAGTTCGACGGCGAGGTCGGCGAGCAGCCGGGGCTGAGTGCCCGGGACTGTGGGGCGCGGGCCGAGCAGGTCGGTGAGCAGCCGGTCGTGGACGTCGGCGCGCCAGGGCAGGCCGTCGTGGGCCATCTCGGCGGCGGCCAGCGCGCCCGCCGACTCGGCGGCGGCCAGCAGCCGGAACCCGCCGCGGGCGGCCGGCCCGGTGATCGCGGCCAGCCGGCGCTGCTGCTCGGCGTGCACGGCGACCACGGCGGCCAGCGGGTCGGTGCCGGGCGGCAGCTGGAGGCGGTCGGGGGCGAACAGGCTGTCCTGGCCGTCGCCGGCCTCGGCGGAGCCGGGCTCGGGCAGGTCGGCGGGCACTGGCAGGCCGCGCAGCCGGGCCCAGCCGGCGCCGAGCGAGCGCGGGGCGCCGAACCGGCCCTCGTGGGCGAGCAGCAGCGCCTCGACCAGCCGCAGGTCGTGGCAGCGGGCGAGCCGGCCGGGCAGCCGGGGGAGCAGCGGGGCGTACCCGGAGTCGGCGGCGGCCCAGACCCAGCGCGGGTGCCCGGCGGCCTCCCGGGCGGCGACGGCGGCGGCGAGGTCGGGGGCGGGGACGGGCGGGCCCAGCGGGGTTCCGGCGTCGTCGAGCGGCTGGAGGCGGCCGCCGCGGCCGTGCGGGTCGGGGACGAGTGCGATCCGGGGTGCCACGGGGGCCGCTCCTCTCGTGCGGGTCGGGGCCGGACCCGGGTCCGGGTACGGGTGCGGCGGGGCCGGCCGGGGCGTGCGGGCGCACGGCCGGCCGGTGTCGACGGTAGCGGGAGGCTACGACAACCGGAGCGGGGCGGTCCGTCGGCGGGGCCGGGCGCGGGCCGTCCGCCCGCCGCCGGGGGTGCGTCCCGGCCGTGGGAGGGAAGGGCCGTAGGCAGTGCCCATGACAGCGCGTAAGGTCGGCGGAATGACCGAGAACCCGTTCTTCAGGCCCAGCACCCTGGCCTACGAACTGCCGCCCTTCGCCGAGATCCGGCCGGAGCACTACCTGCCCGCCTTCGAGCGCGGGATGACCGAGCAGCTCGCCGAGATCGCCGCGATCACCGCCGACCCGCAGCCGCCGACGATCGAGAACACCCTGGTCGCGCTGGAGCGCTCGGGGCGGTTGCTGCACCGGGTCCGGGTGGTCTTCGAGAACCAGTCCGCCGCCTGCACCACCCCCGAGGTCGACCGGCTCGACGCCGGGATCAGCCCGCGGCTGGCCGCGCACCGCGACGCGATCCACCTGGACGCCGCGCTGTTCGCCCGGATCGAGGAGCTGCACGCCCGCCGCGCCGGGCTGGACCTGGACCCCGAGACGCTGCGCCTGCTGGAGCGCCGCCACACCGCGTTCGTCCGGGCCGGTGCCCGACTGGGCGCCGACGAGCAGGCCCGGCTGCGCGGGATCAACGCCGAACTGGCCGCCGCGGCCTCGGAGTTCCGGCAGAACGTGTCCGCCGACGAGAAGGCCCGCGCGCTGGTGCTGGACTCCGTCGAGGAGCTGGCCGGCCTCTCGCCGGACGCCGTGGCCGCCGCCGCCGAGAACGGCCGGGCGCTCGGGCGGGACGGCACCTACGTGCTCAGCCTGAAGAACTTCTCCAACCAGACCGAACTCGCCTCGCTCACCGACCGCTCGGTGCGCGAGCGGCTGCTGGCCGCCTCGCTCGGCCGCGCCGCCGCCGCCAACGGCCCGCTGGCGATCCGGATGGCCGCGCTGCGCGCCGAGCGGGCCCGGCTGCTCGGCCACGACACCCACGCCGCCCAGGTGGTCGCGGACGAGACGGCCGGCACCGTCGGCGCGGTGGACGCCCTGCTCGCCCGGCTGGTGCCGCCGGCCGTGGCCAACGCCCGCCGGGAGGCCGCCGAGCTGGCCAAGGTCGCCGCCGCGGACGGCGTCGAGGAGATCGCCGCGCACGACTGGGCCTACTACTCCGAGCAGGTCCGGCAGACCTCGTACCAGGTGGACGCGGCGGCGCTGCGCCCCTACTTCGAGTTGGAGCGGGTGCTGCGGGACGGCGTGTTCTTCGCCGCGAACCTCGCCTACGGGGTGACCTTCACCGAGCGTCCCGACCTCGTCGGCTACCACCCGGACACCCGGGTCTGGGAGGTGTTCGACGCGGACGGCACGGGGCTGGGCCTGTTCCTGGGCGACTTCCACGCCCGGGCATCCAAGCGCGGCGGTGCCTGGATGGACGAACTGGTCACGCAGTCCCACCTGCTGGGGCAGCGGCCGGTGGTCTACAACAACCTGAACATCGCCAGGCCGGCCGCCGGCGAGCCGGTGCTGCTGTCCTGGGACGAGGTCCGCACGCTGTTCCACGAGTTCGGGCACGCGCTGCACGGGCTGTTCTCGGACGTGCGGTACCCGTACGTCGCGGGCACCGACGTGCCGCGGGACTTCGTCGAGTTCCCCTCGCAGGTCAACGAGATGTGGATGGTGCGGCCGGAGGTCCTGGCCAACTACGCGAAGCACCACGTGACGGGCGAGCCGCTGCCGGCCGGGCTGGTCGGTCGGATGGCGGCGGCGGAGTCCTTCGGCCAGGGCTTCCGGACCGTCGAGTACCTGGCGGCGGCGCTGCTGGACTGGGCCTGGCACACCCTGCCGGAGGGCCGGGAGGTCGCGGACGCCCAGGAGTTCGAGGCGGCGGCGCTGGCCGCGGCGGGGCTGTCGGTGGCGGCGATCCCGCCGCGCTACCGGACCACGTACTTCGGGCACATCTTCGCCGGCGGCTACAGCGCGGGCTACTACGCGTACATCTGGTCGGAGGTGCTGGACGCCGACACGGTGGAGTGGTTCGGGGGCAACGGCCGGGGCGTGCGGGAGAGCGGCGAGGTGTTCCGGCGCGAGCTGCTGGCGCGCGGGAACAGCCGGGACGCGCTGGACTCGTTCCGCGCGGTGGTCGGGCGCGACCCGGAGACGGCTCCGCTGCTGGCCCGGCGCGGGCTCGTCTGAGCGGTCCCGTCCGGGCGGTCCGGCCCGGACGGGCGGCGGGGCCCGGTGGAACGGCGGCGTCCGTTCCACCGGGCCTCCGTGCCGGCGGGCTCCTGTGTCGTCCGGGCCGCCGTGCCGTGCGGGCTCCTGTCCCGTCCGGGCCGCCGCGGTGGTCAGCCGGCCGGTTCCGGGGCGGGGCCGGCGGGCAGGGCGGCGGTCGGCAGGTCCGCGGCGGCGGCGAGCCGGCCCCACAGCAGGTCGGCGAGCGCCTGGACCATCCGGGCGCGCGGGCAGGGTCGGGACTCCAGCCACCAGTCGCCCGCCGCCAGCACCATGCCGGTGATGGCCCGCCCCCAGGCCTCGGCGATCAGCTCGCGGTCGGCGCCGAGGTCGACCTGGTCGGCGATGGCCCGGGTGATCTCCGCGGCGATCCGCTGGAGGGCCGGGGCGAGCGCGTTGCCCGCGCCGCCCGGGTCGCCCGGCTCGGGGTGGGTGAGCAGCCGGTAGACCTGCGGGCGGGCCTCGATCCCGGCGAGGTAGGTGTCCAGCACGTGTTCGACCCGGTCGCGGCGCTCCAGCGGTTCGGCGAGCGCGGCCCGGACGGCGGCCAGCAGCCCGCCGGTGTGGCGCTCGGTCAGGGCCCGGACCAGGCCGTTCCGGTCGCCGAAGTGCCGGTAGAGGATCGGCTTCGTGATGCCCGCCTCGGCGGCGATGGCGTTCATGCTGGCGCCGGGCCCCTCGCGCTGGACGACCCGGTCGGCGGCGTTGAGCAGCTGTTCCCGGCGGGGCTCTGGGTCCATGCGCGGTTCCCTCGTTTCCTTCGGCTGCGGGCGTTGACACCGGTTACCAAGCAGTAGCAGACTCCGACGATGTTACCGGTGGTAACACCCCGCTGGGTCGCACCTTTCGGTCGGATCTTCGGTCGTGCCCGGCCGGCACCCCGCCGCGGCCGCCCCCTTCCGGCCGCGCCCTTCATCGGAGGCCCCCACCCATGAGCACCTTCTCGCTGGACCCGGGACCGGACCAGATCGCCGTCCGCGACTGGCTGCACGGCTTCGCCGCGGGCGTGATGCGGCCCGCCGCCGCCGAGTGGGACGAGCGCGAGGAGACCCCCTGGCCGGTCATCCAGGAGGCCGCCCGGCTCGGTGTCTACTCGCTCGACTTCTACGCCCGGCAGTACTTCGACCCCTCCGGAGTGGGCATCCCGATCGCCATGGAGGAACTGTTCTGGGGCGACGCCGGCATCGGCCTGTCCATCGTCGGCACCACCCTCGCCGCCGTCGCGGTGCTCGCCAACGGCACCGAGGAGCAGATCGGCACCTGGGCGCCGCAGATGTTCGGCACCCCGGACGACGTCAGGGTGGCCGCGTTCTGCGCCTCCGAACCGGACGCCGGCTCCGACGTCTCCGCGCTGCGCACCCGCGCCGTCCACGACGGGGCCACCGACACGTGGGTGCTGAACGGCACCAAGACCTGGGCCACCAACGGCGGGATCGCCGCCGTCCACGTGGTCGTCGCGACCGTCGACCCGGCGCTCGGCGCGCGCGGACAGGCCTCCTTCGTGGTGCCGCCGGGCACGCCCGGTCTGAGCCAGGGCCAGAAGTTCCGCAAGCACGGCATCCGGGCGTCGCACACCGCCGAGGTGGTGCTGGACGACGTCCGGGTGCCCGGGCACTGCCTGCTCGGCGGCCGGGAGAAGCTGGACGAGCGCCTGGCCCGTGCCCGCGAGGGCGTCCGCAAGGGCGGGCGGAACGCCGCCATGGCCACCTTCGAGGCCTCCCGCCCGGCGGTCGGTGCCCAGGCGATCGGCATCGCCCGGGCCGCGTACGAGGTGGCGCTCGACTACGCGCGGACCCGGGTGCAGTTCGGGCGTCCGATCATCGACAACCAGGGCGTGGCGTTCCAGCTGGCCGACATGAGGACCCGGATCGACGCGGCCCGGCTGCTGGTCTGGCGGGCCTCCTGGATGGCGGCCACCGGCCGGCCGTTCACCGCGGCGGAGGGCTCGATGTCCAAGCTCTACGCGGGCGAGACCGCCAAGTGGGTCACCGCGCAGGCGATGCAGGTGCTCGGCGGCAACGGCTACACCCGGGAGTACCCGGTCGAGCGGATGCACCGGGACAGCGCGATCTACTCGGTCTTCGAGGGGACCAGCGAGATCCAGCGGCTGGTCATCTCCCGCGCGATCTCCGGCCTGCCGATCCGCTGAGACGGTCCGCCGGGATCCGCTGGGACGGTCCGCCGGGGCGGGTGCCGCCGACCCGGGTGC
>NZ_JBHJRC010000222.1:0-13839 GCF_042261735.1 Kitasatospora sp. NPDC056327
CGGCCCGGGTACGCCCGGGCCGGCGGACCGGGGACACCCCGAGGTGCCCCCGGGGAGGTCCTGGAGCGGTCCTGGGGCGGAGCTCAGGGCCCGACGGCGGCGGTCCGGGCCGGGCGCGGGGCGAGGCCGGCGAGCGCCTCGCTCTTCACCAGCCACGCCACGCCGAAGGCGAACACCGAGACCGCCTCGCCCAGGTACGGCAGGGTCAGCGGCCAGTCCCGGGCCAGGTGCAGCAGCCCGGCCACCGCGACCGTCACCACACCGGCCACGATCACCCAGCCGCAGACCAGGTACACCCGGTCACGCGCCGGGCGACGGCCCCCGGCGTCCGGCGAGTCGGCGAAGAGCCGCAGGCAGAAGTACGCCAGCACCCCGAACAGCCCCGCCGCACAGGCGAGATGGAGCATCCCGACGGTGGTTTCGAGGCCGCCGGGGTGCGCGACGACCGAGGCCGGCGGCTCGGTGGGGAGGAGCGCCACCCCGATCGCCAGCACTCCGGCCACCGAACTCAGCCGGTCCTCCCGGCTGTCGTGGCGGTAGCAGATGAGGAAGACGCCGATGGCGCACAGGCCACCGACGAAGACGTTGCGCATGTCGGTGTAGTAGGACGCGCTCATCGAGCTGAGCAGGGCGATCCGGGCGGAGGTGAGGCTGTTGCCGACGGGCAGGACGATCGGCAGCAGGAAGCCGAGGACACCGATGCCCAGACGCAGCCGGCGCACGGTGCGCACGTCCTGGGCCCGGGGGTCGGCGGGCGGCCGGGCACCGGCGGGGGACCGGGCACCGGCGGGCGGCTGGGCGGGGGTGGGGGGTCGAGCGGACATGGCGAGGCCTCCTTCGACGAGCTGAGGCAGTCGCACCGCGGACGGGGCGGTGGTCGCGGCAGGTTGATACCCGCGCACGCCGCGCCGGAACCCGTCCCGGCCTGCAATTCTGACTCAGCGTCACATCGGATGACGCACCCCGCCGCGCCCTCCCGGCCCCCACTCGGTCGGTCCCCGGTCAGCCGACCGGCCGCAGCAGCTCGTCGACGTCCTGGGCCCGGCGCAGCGGCACGAACCCCACCCTGCCGTCCGGATCCACCGTGAAGCCGTGCACCGCCGGCTCCGGCAGGCTGTTGTACTGGAAGTGGGTCGTCGCGTAGTAGGCGCCGGTGTCGAGCAGCGCAACCAGGTCGCCCGGTGCCAGCTCCGGCAGCGCACGGGCCCGCGCGACCACGTCCCCGGCGAAGCAGCAGGGCCCGGCGACGTCCTGCGGCACCGGTGCGCCGTGCTTGGCCGCGCCCGACGGGTGGTGCGCGGTGATCCGCAGCGGCCAGGCGTCCGGCGCGAACACCGTGCGGGTGGCGACCTGGGCCCCGGCGTGGGTGACGGCGATCCGCCGGCCCCCGGAGGTCTTGGTGTACTCGACGTAGGCGGCGGTGAAGCCGTTCTTGGCGAGCAGTGAGCGGCCGAACTCGGTGGCCAGCCGGTAGCCGCCGTCGAACAGCCGTGGGGCGCGGACCCGCAGCCGCTCCACGTAGGCGGCGAAGGTGGGGGCGGTGGTGTCGTCGGCGAAGTTGACGGGCAGTCCGCCGCCGAGGTCGATGCCGGTCACCTGGTGGCGCCCCGCCTCGCCGTTGATCCGGTCCGCGAGGGCGACCGCCTGGGCCACCCCCTCGGCCATGAGGTCCAGCGGGCAGCCCTGCGAGCCGACGTGCACGTGGATCCAGGTGAGCCAGGGGCGCTCGCGGAACGCCTCCACCAGCCGCTCCGCGTTGCCCTCGTCCGCCAGCGTGATGCCGAACTTGGAGGTCGCGGTCGCGGTGCTCATCGCCCCGATGCTCCCCGCGCCGACCTGGGGGTTGACCCGGACCCCGATCCGCGAGGCGGACGCGCCCGTCCGCAGGAGGCCGTCGACCCGGTCGAGCTCCTGCCAGTTGTCGACGTTGACGGCGACACCGAGCTCCAGCGCCCGGACCAGCTCCCGGCGGGTCTTGGCCGGCGAGTCGAAGACGATACGGTCCGGGTCGAACCCGGCCGCGAGCGCCTGGGCGAACTCCCCGGGGCTCGCCACCTCGCAGCCCATGCCCAGCTCGCGCAGCCGGGCCAGGACCGGCACCAGGCAGTTCGCCTTGGCCGCGAAGGTGTGCAGGACGTCGACGGACGCCGGGAAGGCGTCCTGCAGGGCCGCGACGCTCGCGGCCACGCCGTCGAGGTCGACGAAGGCGGCGACCAGCGCGTCCCCGGGGTCGAGCAGCCCCCGGCGCACGGCCTCGCGCAGGACGGCCTCCCGGCGGGCGGCGGGGGCGGCGGACGGGTCCGTGCAGGCAGGCTGGGGAGAGGTCATGGTGTCACGCTCCGCTGGCTCGTCGGTGGCGGGACGCCCGGGGCGGGGACGGGAGGCCCCGGGCGTGGCACCAGGCTGCCGCGCGAACGGCGGCGGCGTCTTCGTCGCACCGCACGGATTCGCCCGCACCGTCCCGCGTCACCCGACCGGCCGGTACCGCCGTCCCCGGCCCTTCGCCGCCGGCGACGAACCCCGGCCGATTCCTCCGCCGCCCGCGGCGAACCGGCCGCCGCACCGGACCCGATGCCGGGCACGGTCCGGGGCACCGCGCCGTCCCCTCCGGTCCCGTCCGGTCCCGTCCGGTCCGGTCCGGTCCGGTCCCGAGCCGGACGCATCGCGACGCGGCGGGGGTGCCGCCCGCACCCCCGCCGCGTGCCGCACCCGATCGCCTGCTGCGACAGGCGCCGGCCCGTCCGTACGGATCGCCGCACCTGACGACGCCCCTCGACGGCCGGGCGTCCGCACCACCTCGGGTCCACCGTGCCGCGACCGGCCGCCGGCGCACTCACCGCCGGTCGGCGGCGTCCAGCGCGAGCAGGCGCAGTTGGAGGTGGGCGAGCAGCCGGGCGTCCGGATCCTCCAGGTCGATGCCGCAGAGCTTCTCCGCCTTCTGCTTGCGGTACCGGAAGGTACTGGTCGGCACGCCCAGGGCGGCGGCGGCCCGCGCGCCGTCCCCGGCGTGCTCCAGGTAGGCGCGCAGGGTGTCGAGCAGCACCTCCTCCCCCGGCTTCGACGCGCGCGCCACCAGCCGGGCGACCGAACCGTCCACGGCGGGCAGCCGCCGCAGTGCGTCCAGGACGTGCAACAGGGCCACGGTGTCGGCGAGTTCGCCGACCCGGGCGGTCGGCGGAGTGCGCGGCGAGCGGCCGAGGCGCAGGGCGCGCAGGGCCAGATCGGCGGTGCCGGCGGACTCCGGTGCCCGATCGAGGGAGAGCCGCACCCGCCGATGCCGATCCGCACCGGGCGGCCGAACTCCTGCGCCAGTTCGTGCGCGAGGGCGTCCGCCAGCCGGGACAGCCCGGCCGCGGCCCGCTCCGGGCCGGGCTCCAGACCGCCGAGCAGCACCCGGGCGCCCCGGTCCGCGGCCACCGCCACGGCCTGGTGGCCGCGCCGCGCACAGAGGGCGCGCGCCGACCGGGCGAGCCGACCACCGGTGACGGCGGTCCCGGCGGTCCCGGCACTCCCGGCGGCCTTCGCGCCGACCGGCCCCTCCCCGACCGCCGCCGCAACGCCGTCCGATGCGACGCCGTCCGCCGCTCCCGTGGGCGGCGCGCCGACCCCGCCGCCCGGAAGGACCGCGAGTGCCAGCACCGCGCACGGCTCCGCCGGGGGCAGGCCGGTTCGGGCCGCCAGCGCGTCGGCCGACCCGCGTCCCTCCAGCAGGGCCCGCGCCGCCTCCAGCACCAGCTCCCGCTGCCCGGTCCGACGGGCCTGGTCGTGCAGCAGGTGCGGCGCCGCGAGCCGGGCCGCCGCTGCCAACGCCCCTGCGACGCCCGGTGGCAGCGGTCCCCCGGTCGGCGCCACCCAGAGGGAGCCGAGCACCTCGTCACCGGCCCGCACCGCGACGGCCGCGCGCTCCGGGACGGTGCCGTCGGCCCGGCGGTGGAGCGCGCCCGGGGTGCGCCGCAGCAGGGCGAAGAAGCCGTCCTCGCGCATCGCCGCCCGGCGTTCGGCCGGCACCCGGCGGGCCAGGATGGTGGAACGGCGGATGTCGTCGACGTCCTCCCGGTTGTTGGAGGAGTAGGCCAGCACCCGGGAGTCCGGGCTCTCGACCGTCACCGCGCCGCCGACCAGGGCGGCGAGCGCCTCGGCCAGCGCGTCCAGGTCGCCGAGCGGCACATTGGCGGCCTCCGTCTCCTCCGCCACGGCGAGCCCGGCCCGCAGCGTGCCGATCAACTGCGCCCAGTCGGCCCAGGCCCGGCGCAGCAGGACCGCCGTGCCGGCCTCGGCGGCGGCCGTCCGCAGCACCCCGTTCGGCGGGCCCGCGCCCTCCTCCCGGAAGACCACCCCCGCCGCCCGGTCACGGCCGGCCGCCCGCAGCAGGGCGAGCGCCCGCTCGGAGCGCGGGTCGACACCGACCGCCACCACCAGGCCTCCCGCCTCGGCACCCGGCTCCTCGCGGTCGAACACGTCCAGCCCCGTCACCGGCACGTCCAGCCCCAGCGGGGCGACGCACACCTCGACCACCGCCTCCGCGACCGCCACCACACCCCGCAGGGTCCGCCCCCGCTCCGGCCCCGAACTCCCGCCCGCCACCCGCCGCTCCTCCCCGCCCACCCGCGCCCGGGCCCGGCCAGGCGCACAGTATGACCGCCCCCGTCACCCCCGTCACGCCCTCTCCCCCGCCCCTTGGGTGTGCGCGGGAAGTCGGCCCCGCCGACTTCCCGCACACACCCCCGCACAGCGCCACCCCCTCCACCCCGACCGCCTAGCGCAGGACACCGATCGCCCCCCGACCCAGCGGAGAGCCACCGCCCCACCCCGAACCCCGGCCCAAACCGCACCAAAATATGTCGACCGGTCTACATAACCCCCCACACAGGAAGTCGGCGGATCCGACTTCCCGCGCGCGACCAGCCGCGCAGACCCGAACACCCACCCCGCACACCGCCACCCCCTCCACCCCGGCTGCCTACAAGCAGCAGATCCCCCACCCCAAGCACCAAAATATGTCGACCGGTCTACATAACCCCCCACGCGGGAAGTCGGCGGATCCGACTTCCCGCGCGCGATCAGCCGGGCCGCATGACGGCCCGCCGGCAGAAACGACAAGCGAGCGGGCCACCATGCGGACCGGAGCGGCCGCCTCCTGGCGGGCCGCCCGGTGGCGCTCCCGGCGTCCACGGCGGGTTCTCAGGGGCGCCGGAAGTCCTGGCACTTGAGCATGGCGGGCGGGGTGGCGCCGTCGTCGAGGCAGATCCCGACGGCGAAGGCACCGCCGACCACGTCCGCGGGGATCGCGACGGTGTGGTTCTTGCTCGCGCCGCAGACGACGCCGGTGCGGGTGCTGCCCAGTTCGACACCGGCGGCGGAGTAGCTCGTCGCCGTGGTGCCCCGGCAGCCGGCCGCGTCCTCGGAGTTGCCTTGCCCGGTCAGGCCGACCGCGCGTCTGTACCAGGTCAGGGTGCCCTTCGTGTAGCTGTTTCCGTGGACGATGTTGAAGTCGGTGGTCGGGAAGGCGGTCGGGGGCGCGGCGACGGGCGCGGGCGGGCGGACCTCGTCCGCCCCGCCGGTCGTCGCCGCCGGGGTGAGCAGCTGGTGGACCAGCAGCCCGCCCGCGACGACCCCAACCAGGGCCGCCGTCGCCCCCGCCGCCCAGGCGACCCAGTGCCGGCTGCGGCCCGCCGCCCGGGCCGCCGGCGGCTCCCCGGCCCGGACCCCGGCGACCATCACCGCCTCACCCACGGCCTCGCCTGCCGCCACCACGACCGCCGGCACCGCCACCGGCGCCCGGGCCGGAGTCGGCGCCGACACTTCGGCGGATGCCGCGCCCGCGCGCAGTTCCTCGTCCACCCGCGCGCGCAGGGCGAGCGCCCGGTCGAGGTCCTCCTCCGCCAGCCGGTAGCAGGACCAGAGCGCGCGGACCGCCGCCTCCGGCGCCGGGTGCCGGCCGTCCGGACTCTCGTAGCGGGAGACGGTGGTCTGGGCGATGTTGAGCCGCCGGGCCACCGTCTTCTGCGGCAGTTCCCCCGCACGGGCCCGCCACTCGCGCAGCGTCCGCGCCAGCTCCACCCGCGCCGACGGCCCGGCCCCGGCCCCCTCCGCCTCCGGCCCGGTGACTCCGCCGTCCGGCATCCGTCCGCTCCCCTCTGCTTCGGCCCGTGCATATCCGCAGTTCGGAGCACGTGCATATCCGACTGCATGCGGATGAGTAACCATCCGATCGCGCAGCGTAGGAGTCGGCGGCCCGGCCGTGCAACGCTGACGACGAGCCGGTGAAACCCCCGGCGAATCCCGCCCCCTCCCGCACCCGGGCATTCGTATGCCGCCCCGGGGCACGGGATGCACTCGAAGGAGTCACCGATGCACCCGACCCGTCACCTCACCCTCAAGCAGCGCACGGCCCGCGCCGTCACCCTCGCCGCGCTGGCGGCGGCCGCGCTCACCGGGACCGGCGCGGCGGACGCGCTCGCCCTCCCGGTGGCCCCGCCCGCCGCCGGATCCACCGCCACCGCCGACAGCAGCGCCACCGCCACCGGCCGGACCGCCGCCGACGCCGCCGACACCCTGAACGAGGGCGCCGCTTCGCCGGCGGCGGCCACCCTGCGGGACCGGATCGTGGCGGCGGCCCGCGGCCAGATCGGGGTCGCCGAGAGCAGCCCGGCCTGCCGGAAGTACCTCACCGGAAAGGGTCGGACCTGCCGCAACACCCCCTGGTGTGCGGCGTTCGCCGAGTGGACCTGGCGGCACGCCGGGGTGAGCAACGTCCCGACCACCCTGCTCGGGCGCGGGGTCGGCAAGTGGGGGCAGGAGCACCACCTGTTCCACACCGGCTCGCCGAAGCCCGGCGACCTCGTCGTCTACGGCCCGCCGGCCGACAAGCAGGGCGGCCACGTGGGCGTCGTGGTCTCGGTGAACCGTGACGGGACCCTGGACACCGTCGAGGGCAACGTCAGCGACAAGGTGACCCACCGCCACATCGACCCGCACACCGCCAGGGGCGGCACGAAGAAGTGGAAGGTCTCCGGCTACGTGACCCCGCCCGGCGCCTGATCCGCGCCTCCGCGCCCCGACCCGGCGCCGCCCCTCCGACCCACGGAGGACGCGGCCCCGGGCCGGGGCCGTCCCACGCAGCCGCCGAGAGCCACCTCACCGGCGGCCGGACGCCAGAGCCTTGATGACACGCCCTCGCACCGCCACCCTATTCAGTAGACCGGTCTACATATTCCTGCCCGCGACGGACGGAGCACGCAGAGGCGCCCCACCTCCCTCGCACAGGAAGTCGGACCCGCCGACTTCCTGCGCGAGGACTCCACGGCGCAGCAGGCCGTCCGGGCAGCAGGCCGTCCGGGCAGCGGACCGTCCGCACAGGGGCGTGGCCGCGACGAACAGGGAGAGGGCGGGCGAGGGTGCGGCGTTCCGGGCGGGGCGCGCCGGGCGGGTCGGCCTACGTGCGGGGGCGGGAGGCGCCGGCCTCATAGGCCTCGATGGTGCGGACGAACAGGGCCCGCTCCTCGGGTGCGAGCGGGTCGAAGGCCGTGCGCCAGGCCTCGGCGCCGTTGGCCAGCCAGCGTTCGATGGCCGCCCGGGTGACGGGCTCCTCGGTGATGGCGACGATGGTGCGGCGACGGTCGGCCGGATCGCCCTTCCGCTCGACCACGCCCTGTCGGCTGAGGTCGCTGACCATCAGGCTGACCGTGGTGGGCGCGACCTCCAGACGGGCGGCCAACTGGTTGACCGGCAGCGGCCCGTCGAACAACAGATAGGCCAGCATCGACAGGTGCCTGGGCGCCAGGTTCGCCTCGCGGAGCTGCTCGGGCAGCGGGGTGCGCTTGAGCCGCGCGGCCACCCTGGGCATGAAGAGCAGCATCGCCCGGACAGCCTCGTCCGTACTCAGGCCTTGCACGGACCCCGTCCCGGACGCCTGCTCCGTGGACACCCCTCCACCCCTTCCGTCACTGTGCGCTCACAGCGGAGCCCCTGTCGGCTTCACACACAGTATCGGAAGCGCCGGGCCACCCCGGCGCCCAGGAGGGCCGGTCAGGACGGGCAGGCGGGGAGGGCGGTCGAGGCGGGCAGTCAGGACGGGCGGTCAGGACGGGCAGTCAGGACGGCCGCGGCACGTCCAGGGCCGGCAGCAGGTACTCCTCCTCGCGGGCGAAGTGCTCCTCCAGGCCGTCGATCGTCCGGCCGAACTCCGCCCGGAGCCCGGCGAGGCCGCCCTCCTCCGCCGCTTCGCCGCGCTCCAGCAGCTCCTCCAGACGGGCGAGCGCAGACTCGACCACCCGGTGCTCCTCGCGCAGCCGGGCGATGACGGGCACGAGGTGCGGGAACTGCTGCTCGAAGGCGGTGAAGGCGCCGTCCTCCCGCGTGTGGTGCATCTGCAGCCCGTAGCAGAACGTGAGGCAGCGGCGGCGCAGCTGCCACCCCGGATCGGCGTCCGGCCGGCGGTCCACTCCCCCGCCGTCCGGCCCGATCCCCTCGAACGCGCTCCGGATCCCGGCGAGCTCGGCCCGCAGTTCGGCGTGGTGCACGAGCAGTTGGCGACCGATCATCCGGTTGCGGTCAGGATCGACGGAGAGGTCCAGCGGGTGCAGCGCGACCACCGGGATGATCCGCGCGGTCCTCCGCCCGTACTCCCGGAAGGCCCCGTCGAGGGCGGACTGCGCCTCGTAGAGCCGGTCGCGCTCCTCCCCCTCCAGGACGACCGCGCGGGCGGCGAAGGGTTTGACGCGCCCCTCCTCGGTGCCGGTCTCCACGGTGGCCTGTGGGGAGGCGACCAGGTTGAGGTACCAGTCGGGGTGGTCCGGGCCTCCGCCGTTGGAGGCGAACACCAGGTGGCGGCCGGAGTCGCGCAGGCAGACCACCGGAGTGGTGTGCGGCCTGCCCGTCCGGCGGCCGGCGGTGGTGAGGAGCACCAGGTCGGTGCCCTCGAACACGCCCCCCACCTTCCCGTTGTTCTCCCGGAACTCCTTGATGACGCGTTCGTTCCAGCCCATGAGGGGACTCCCATCGTTTGCTTTGAAAGCAAAGCAAAACTAGAAGGTGCCTCCGTCGCCTGTCAACACGCCCGCCGGTGCCCCACGCACCGTCAACTCGCCCACCGGCAGGCCGATCGGACCACTCCCGACACGGCTCCGGCGGGACCGCCCCCGCCCCTGGCCCCGGCACCGAGACCGGGCCGGAGGGCCGAGCAGCCGGCCGGTGCCCGTTCGGGCACGCCGGGGCGGGGCGCCGGGGCCCGGGCGGGCGGCCTGCGTTGACACCCCGGCAGGGCCTGGTCCAACGTTGTCGGCAGGCCGGGCCCCGACCCCGCCGAAGCTCGGTGAACGTGCGTGTCAGCAACGCGAGTTCTCCGCGCCTCGGGTCCGCTCCCCCCGGCGGATCCGGGGCGATCGACGCCGTGGGGGCGACCCGGACCGCCGTGGACCGGCGCCCGACGGGGCCCGGCACCACGGATCCGGCGCCCCTCCCGCGAGCCGTCCCCGATCCGGCTCGCGGGCGCCCGCCCGGGCACCGCACCTCGCCCGAACCCCTGCCACCACCGACCGGCAACCGGCAACCGCAGGCGCCACCGCCACCGCCACCGCGACCGCGACCACCCGGCAGGGAAGCCGAGGAGCCCCGCGTTCGGCCGCCACCCCGGGCCCCGCCTCCCGGCGCACCGCCGCGTGGCGCGATGTCGTCAAGGGCGCACCCGGGCCATTGACGGGATCGTGCCGCAGCGGGTTGGCTCGGCCACGAGCCGACCGCCGGGGGGCGGGCCGCGCACCGGGGGCGACGAACCGCGGCACGCGGCGAGGGCGCGAATCAGGGAGGCATCTCATGAGCAGCAGGACCACCTCACGGACCACCGGGGCCCTCGCCCTGCTGGCCGCCGCCGTGCTGGCCGGCACCGCCACGGCCGCGACCGCCGCCCCGTCCGGCCCGCCGTGGGCCGGCACCGTCCGGGTCAGCACCGGCGTCGACGGCGCCCAGCCCGACGGCGCGTCCTGGGCCAACGGCCTGAGCGCCGACGGCCGTTACGCCCTGTTCGGCTCCGACGCGACCAACCTCGTCCCCGGCGACACCAACGGGGAGAGCGACCTCTTCGTCCGCGACCTGCTCACCCGCCGCACCGAACGGGTCAGCCTCACCTCCACCGGCGCCCAGGCCGCGGGCCGCTCGTACGACGGGGCGATCAGCGGCAACGGCCGGCTCGTCGTCTTCACCTCCACCGCCGCCCTGCTTCCCGGCGACACCAACGGCGCCGAGGACATCTACCTGCGGGACCTCCGGACCGGCCGCACCGAACGGCTCACCACCGGTGACCCGACCCGCGAGCAGCCGGGGCACGACTCCTACCTGCCGTCGATCAGCTGGGACGGCCGCTACGTCTCCTTCGCCTCCAGCCGGACGGACCTGGTCGCCGGTGACACCCCGTCGCTCGCCAACGTCTACCTCTTCGACCGCTGGAACGGCAGCACCCGCCTGATCACCGTCGGCGCGGACGGCCTGCCCGCCGACCGGCCGTCCGCCGCCCCGGTGATCAGCGCCGACGGCAGCAGGGTCGGCTTCATCTCCAAGGCCACCAACCTGCTCCCGGCCGGCGACGGCGGCACCCCGCCGGGCGCGGCCTCCCCGCGCTCCGCCGGCTCCAGCCCCGCTGCCGCTTCCGGCGATTCCGCCGACCTCGCCGACGGCCACGTGTCCGGCCGGCCCGCCCGCACCGGGGCGTCCCCCTTCGGCGAGGCGGACGCCGCCGGGGCCCGCGCGGAGATCACCAAGCCGCGCCACTACCCCTTCTACGTCCACGACGTCGAGTCCGGCCGGACGAAGGGCGGCAGCGTCGACGAGACCGGCGAACTGCTCGGCTCCTCCACCGGCTCGCTCAGCCCCGACGGACGCTACGCACTGTTCTCCGTTCCCGTGCCCAACACCCCCGACAGCACCGGCTGGGAGCGGCACTTCGAGATCCTCGTCCGCGACCTGCGGCAGGGCACCGTCCGCCGTCTGCCGGCCCCGCTGCCCGGCACCGTGCTGACCGGCTCGTCCTACAGCGCCGTGATCGCGGCCGGCAACCGCTGGGTGTACTTCGTCTCCGACGCGGACAACCTCGTCCCCGGCGACACCAACCAGGTCGAGGACATCTTCCGCCACGACCTGCGCACCGGCCGCACCGAGCGCCTCAGCGTCTCCTCCGCCGGAGCCCAGACCACCGGCTACTCCTCCGGCCCCGTCATCGACGCCCTCGGCACCACCGTCCTCTACACCTCCGAGGACGGCGCCCTCGTCCCCGGCGACACCAACGCCGGGAGCGACGCCTTCTCCCGCCGCGTCCCGCTCCTCTGACCCTTCCCCGCCGACCGTCCGCCGGCTCCGGCCCCTCGGCGACCGCGTGCAGGCCCCTCCCGGGGAGGGCCGCACGACCGCCCCGGGGCCGGAGCCGTTCGGCTACCCTGCCGGCATGCCGTACGAACTCGACGCCGTCATCGGGGACTTCGACCTGCTCCGGAGACTGACCGCCGGGACCGGGGAGGCGGTGGTCGCCCCGCTCCGCGCACGCCTGGGGCTGCTGCCCGTCACCGAGCAGCTCCCGGGAGCGCTCCCGGGTCCGTTCACGGCCGGCTCCCCGGCCTTCGAACGGACCCTGGCGTCCTGGTCCCGGGGCGGGCCGATCGCCCATGTGGAGGCGGAGTTCCACGGAGGCGACGGCCACCAGGGCGCCACCGTGTGGCGGGCCGGCGCGAAGGTGTGGGGTCCGGGCCGGACCCGGGACTTCAGCGGCCCGCGGGAGACGTGGCCGATCAATGCCGCGCTCGCCCTGCTCGGTGCCGTTCCGGGCGGCCCCCGGGCAGCGGACCGGCAGGACCTCTTCCTGGCGGTCGGGCTCGGCCGGGAACAGGACACGGCCGGCTGGCGGTCCGCGGGCCTGGACGCCCGGTGGGCGGCGACCTACGACGAGTGGCACGGGAAGGAGTCGGCCGAGCGGGAGCGAACGGCGCGGGCCGCCGCGGAGGCCGAGCGGCACCGGCGGCTCCGGGACGTTCCGACGGCCCTGGACGGCAGGGCGATCATGGAGCTGCTCGGTCTGCCGCCGGGGCCACTGATCGGCGCGGCCACGCGCCGTCTGCAGGAGCTGCACCTCGAACGCGGCCCGCTGTCACCGGAGGAGGCCGCGGCCCGGCTGCGGAGCTGGGCCGCCGGCCGGGGAGCGGGACCCGGTACCGGACCCTCCTGACCCTCCGGCACCGCCCCACCACCTGCCGCGCTACCGGCCGCCCGCCGAGCCGTCGGCGATCCCGAGCCGGCCGCCGATGCCGTCGAGGACGCAGTCGAGACCGGTGTCGAACTGCCACTGCAGATCGCCCTTGCGGGTGGCCTCCCCGAGGTAGCGCGTGTACATCGGGTAGCGGCCGGTCCCCACCAGCCAGCTCATCTCCGGTGCGAGACCGGAGCGGGCCTCCTCGTAGCTGGCCCAGCCCCGCGACTCCAGCATCTGGGACAGGCCGATCTCCAGGTTGAGGGCGCCCCACACGTACGAGGTGACGGTGCTGTAGACGGCCATCGCCGTGTCGGCGTCGAGCTCCTCGGCGGCGAGGGCGGCGAGCGCGGCCTCCGGCACGGCGAGCTGGTTGGGGCTCAGCCCGGACCAGCCGGCCCGGGTGACCCACGAGTGCCGCCGCCCGACCTCCAGCAACTGCACGGCCAGCTCGCGCATGACCTCCCGCCAGCCCGACCGCCCCGGCGAGAGCACCACCTCCCCGTAGACGTGGTCGACCATCACCTCCAGCAGCTCGTCCTTGGAGGAGACGTACCGGTACGCGGCCATCGGAGCCACACCGAGCACCGTGGCGAGGCGCCGCATGGTGACGGCGTCGAGACCCTCAAGGTCGGCGATCCCCACCGCGGCCTCGGCGATGCGCCGCAGGTTCAGCGGGGTCCGGGCCGTCGACGACGGGCGCTCAAGCCGCTCCCACAGCGAGACGCTCTCTCTTTCCTTGCCCTGATCCACGTTGTCCCGAGCAGGCATCGGCACGGCTCCTCACATCGAGTACTGGCGTACATGGTAATCCCAGTGGACGCTGTACACGTGAATGTGTACGTTGTACGCAACGGACCGACGTGACACACCACCGGGAGAAGTCCATGAGTGCGCAGAACCACCAGAACAATCCCCTGCAGGTCGCGGTGATCATCGGCAGCACCCGGGAGGGACGGTTCGGGCCCGTGGTCGCGGACTGGGCGATCTCCCACATCGACGGGCGCGACGACATGACGGCGGACCGCGTCGACCTCACGGAGACCCCGCTCCCCTCCGTGTTCCCGGACTTCACCCGGCCGCTGCCCGAGGAGGTCGCCACCCGGATCGGCGCGGTGGCGACCAGGCTGAGCGCGGCCGACGCCTTCGTCGTCGTGACCCCGGAGTACAACCACAGCTTCCCGGCCCCGCTGAAGAACCTCATCGATCTGCACAACGAGCAGTGGCACGCCAAGCCGGTCGGCTTCGTCTCCTACGGCGGCCTCTCCGGCGGCCTGCGCGCCGTCGAGCACCTGCGGGTCGTGTTCGCCGAGGTGCACTCGGTCACCATCCGCAACACCGTGAGCCTCCACAACGCCGGCCGCCTCTTCGACGCCGGGGGCCGGCCGACCGACCCCGCGTCCGACCACGCCGCCAAGGGCATGCTCGACCAACTGGCCTGGTGGGGTGGGACCCTGCGGGACGCCAAGCTCACCAACCCGTACACCGCCTGACCTGGCGCCCCCCCGAGCACACGGTCGCGGAGCCGCCCGGGGCGGGACGCGCCGGCGGCGGGGGGGGGGGCCCCCCCCCCCCCCCGGGCGTAACCCCGGGGGCGGCCACCGGCGCAC
>NZ_JBHJRC010000223.1:0-13793 GCF_042261735.1 Kitasatospora sp. NPDC056327
CACACCCTCCCGGTCGGTGGTGTGATCGTCCGCGAAACGACGGTCACCCGTCGCATCCGGCACGTGCTTCACACAGACAACGATCCTCAAGCTCATGAGCGGTTCTCCTGGTACGGGTGCACTGGTCGGATGCACTGGTCCACGGCCTCGGTCCCACCGAGGGTACTGAGTGCCAGTCCGGGCCCGGACGCGCCCCGTGTCCAGTGGCGCACCACCCGGGCCGGCCCGGCCTGTCGGCCCTCTTCGACAGTGTCGGAGGCTCTCCCGAGAGAATACGGCACTCAGTACCCCTCGTAAAGGAACTCAGTACCCTTCGCGCTCCGCGGGGCCCGGGCGGGAGCGGGAGAAGCAGGCGGCGGGCCCGACAGGAGCCGTGGGCAAGGGTCGCGCAAGGTTTGTGCAAGACCGGTCAGGCCCTGGCATGGAATCCGCCAGACCTCCCGGGCAGACCCCCCGCCGGGGCCACCCGAGACCCGGGGGCCCCGGTCCGGGATCATGGAGGGGGAACGACATGACCTTGGTGCACGGGGAAGTCGACGAAGTCAACCACGGGGAACGGCACGACGGGGAGCAGCACGACCGGCCGGACGGACGGGACCGGCCGGACGGACCGGACGACGGACGGCCCGGGGAACGGGAGCGCGGGCAGAACCGCGAGCAGGACGGCGAAGAGCACGGGGAGCGGCGCGGGGAACGCCACGGGGAGACGTACGGCGAGCGGCACGACGGACGGCCCGGGGAGCGCCACGGGGGCGCGGCACGGGGCCGGCGGCCGTGGGACACGCTGACCGACTGCAAGGAGGTGCTGGTCGTCGTCCACTCGCTGGTCTACGGCCAGCGGCTCCACGACATCTATCCGCTGCTCGCCGCCGACCTGCGGGTGCACGTCCAGTTCACGGTGGCGCCGCACACGTTCAACGGGGGCGCGACGGCCCAGCTCCGGCGACTGGGCGGCACGGTGCTGCCGTGGGAGGAGGCCGTCCGCCGGGAGTTCGACCTGGTGCTGGCCGCCGGTTCGCAGGGCCTGGAGCAGCTGCGCGGGCCGCTGGTCCGGCTGCCGCACGGGGCCGGGTACATCAAGCTGTCCCCGGCGGGGGCCGGGGCCGGGCGCACGGTGGCCGGGCTGGGCCCGGAGTACGTCACCTGGAACGGCCGGCTGGTGCCCACCGCGTACGCGCTCGCGCACGAGGACGACCGCGCCGAACTGGTCCGCGGCTGCCCGGAGGCGCTGCCGATCGCCGAGGTGGTCGGCGACGGCTGCTACGACCGGATCGCCGCCGCGCTGCCCCACCGCGAGCGCTACCGTGCGGCGCTCGGCCTGCGGCCCGGCGAACGCCTGGTCCTGGTCTGCTCCACCTGGGGCCGCGGCTCGCTGTTCACCCGGCTCGACGCGGTGCTGCCGCGGCTGGCCGCCGAACTGCCCCGGCACGGCTACCGCACCGCGCTGCTGGTGCACCCCAACGTGGCCGCCGCGCACGGCCCGTGGGCGGTCCGCTCCTGGGCGACGGCCACCGCGCGCGGGGCGGTCGCCGTGCTGGCGCCCGAGGAGGACTGGCGGCCGCTGCTGGTCGCCGCCGACTTCGTCATCGGCGACCACGGCTCGGTCACGCTGTACGGCACGATGACCGGCGCACCGATCCTGCTCGCCGAGTACCCGCGGCGGGACGTCAACCCGCGCTCGCCCGGCGCGCTGCTCGCCCGCACCGCACCGGCGCTCAGCCCGGGCCATCCGCTGACCGGCCAGCTCGCCTACGCGGCCGAGCAGTACCGGCGGGAGGAGTACGCGGCGATCGCCGCCCGGATCAGCTCCCAGCCGGGCCGGTTCGACCGGCGGATCCGGCGGCTGCTCTACCGGGTCCTCGGCCTCGGCGAACCCGCCCACCTGCCGGAGCCGCCCGCGCTGGCGCTGCCCGCGCCGCTGTGGCCGGCGGGCGATGCGGGGGCGGGTGCGACTGCTTTCGCGGGGCCGGGGGCGGGGGCGGGTACTGACGGCGGTGCGGGTGCCGCGGTCGGCGTGTGCGGCGGGGCGGCGGGCGCGGTGGGCGCGGTGGAGCGGGGGGAGGCGTGACCGTGCTGCACACCGTGCGGCTCGCCCCGGTCGGCGGCCCGATGCCGTCGGCCGGGGCGTCCGGCCCGCTGTTCGAGGTCCGCGTCCACTCCCCCGCCGGGCTCTGGCACGGCCTGCTCACCGGCCGCCCGGGCCCGGGCCGGAGCGGCGGAGCACCGGCCCTGCCGTTCGTCGACGAGCACCTGGCGCTCGACCTGGCCGGCCCCGACGCCGCCCGGTGGCGTCGCCACGCCGATGTGCTCCACCTCGGCCCCACCACCCTCGGCGACGGCCCGGTCCCGGCACGGCTCGCCGCCGTCCTCCGGGCCCACCCCGGCTGCGCGGTGGCGACCGCCGACGGCCGGGCGGGCACGCTGCACGTCCTGAGCCGGACGGGCGGGCGGCTGGTGCTCCGGCCCCGACCGGGAAGCGGCGGACCGCCCCTGGCGGCGCAACGGCTCGCCGTCGGCTCGCTCGCCCACGCCTGGCTCGCCTCCGGCCGCGCCCTCTCCGGGATCACCGGCCTGGCCGCGCCGGCGCACGCGGGGCACAGCACGCCCGGCGGGCCCGGCGTCTGCCGGGGGTGGTGCCGGGCGGCCCGCTGAGGCCGGCGGCCCGCTCGCCCACGCCCGGCTCACGTTCGGCCGCGCCGGCGCGTAGTGGGAACGACCCGACCGGGGCCGGAGGGGGTTGGGGCCGGCGACGCCGCCGGGGCCGGGAGGGTTCCCGGCCAGGGAGCGGTCCGAGGTGACCGGGGGTCGGCCGCCCGGCACCTGCCGGCGAAGCGCCGGGCGGCCCGCTGAGGCGGACCCGCCCGGTCGCGGGCGCAGCGGTGACGGTGCCCGCGGTCCGGCGGGCCTCCGGCACCTCCTGGGGTGCCGGAGGCCCGCTCGGCCGGAAGCCGCCGTCCGACAGGCCGTACAACGCGGGGCGCCGACCCGACAGCACCCGACGGGCCCGGGTGACCCCTGTGACGCCCGGAACACCTGGCGGCACGGCGGAGACGGCCGGCACGCCGAGGCACACACCCGTCCGGCGTGGGCCGTGCGTCCGGCCCGGTACGGCTGGTCGCGACCTGTTCGCCCTCGTCGGGGACTGGTCCCAGTCCACGCGTGCTCCTCCTGCCAGGGCCGTTGCGGCACCGGAGCCACCGCGGGCAGGACGGTCCGCGGTGGCCCGGTCGGGCGGTGGTGTCGGCGGAGCGCGGCCAGGGCCCCCGCATCGAGCCGACCGCCGCCGCGGCTGCTGCCGGCCCCGAGCCACGTGCGGCAGCGAAGCTGCTGCCGACACAGGAGTCCGAGCGCACCCGACCGGATGCCGCTGGCCGGTCGACGCCGACGGGTGGCCGGTGTCGGTGGGGCGGGGCCGGAGGTCCCCGGGCCGACGGCCGGTCCCGGCCCGCGTCCGGTCCGGAACCACCGAAGCGAAGCAGCCCGCGCAGGCCGGGAGGGTGCCCGGGTACCTGGGTGCCCGGCCGAGCCACACCGTCGGCGGGACGCAACAAGGGTCCACGGGCCTGGCGGGCGGCGACCGGCCGGGCGGCGACCGGCCCTGGCCCGCGTGCAGCCGGTCCGGTACGGGCCCGTCGGGATGCGGGACTTGGCGGCAGCAGAAGCAATCCGCAGGGACCCAAGCGCGAGGCGAGCGAGGCGAGCGAGGCGGGCCGCGACTCCTGCTGCCTCCGCCCCACCCGCCCGCCCGGTACCCGCCCGCTGCCCACCGCCGCTCGGCGGCTACGGCGTCGGGGCCTCCCCGGAGGGGGGTGGGGCCGGGAGGGCGGCGAGAGTGGTGGTGAGGCGGGCGGTGTCGGGGGCGGCGAGGACCTGGTAGAGGGCGAGGGACTCGCGGTAGCGGGCGGTCGCCGCGGCGAGGTCGCCGCCGGCGCGGGCGAGGTCGCCGGTGAGTTCGAGGACGCGGGCCTCCCAGTGGCGGGCCCGGCCGGTGCGGAACTCGGCGAGCGCCGCCGCGTAGCACCGGCCCGCGTCGGCCCGGGCGCCGAGGGCCGCGTGGGCCTGGCCGAGGAAGGCCAGCGCCCGGGCGGCCTCGTACGCGGCGGGGACGGCGGCGAGGTCCCGGTGGGCGTCGGTGATGACGGGGAGGGCCTCGCCCGGGCGGCCGTCGGCGAGCAGGACGTCGCCGAGCGCGAGGCGGGCGAGCGCGGTGCCGCGCAGGTCGCCCTCGTCCTCCCGGAGGGCGGCCGTCGCCCGCAGGCAGTCGGCCGCGTCGGCGAGCCGGCCGGCGGTGCGGTGGGTCTGGCTCAGCCCGTAGAGGGCGTTGGCCTCGGCGAGCGGGCGGCCGAGTTCACGGGCCAGCACGAGCGCGTCGGTGAACCAGGCGGCGGCCTCCTCCCCCTGGCCCGCGTTGCGCAGGCCGGTGCCGCCGGAGGTGAGCATCCGCAGTTCGGCGGTCCGGTCCCCGTCCGCCTCGGCGGCGGTGCGGGCGAGGCGGTGCGCCTCGATCCAGAGCCGGGCCGGGCGCAGCCGCAGGAACAACGGCCACATGGCGTCGACGAGTTGCCAGACGGTGGCGGCCCGACCGGTGGCGGCGGCCCAGCGGACGGCGTCGGCGAGGCGTCCGGTCTCGGCGTCGAGCCAGCGGACGGCGGCCGGCTCGTCCTCGAACCGCCGGACGTTCGGCACCGGCCGTGCGGTGTAGTCGCGGCGCAGGGTGCGGTGGCTGGGGCTCACCAGCGCCTCGGCGGCGGTGGTGGTGGCGAGGTACCAGTCGAGGACGCGGTCGACGGCGGCCAGCCCCTCCGGCCGGTGGCGCACCTCGTCGGCGCGGGCGCGGGCGTGCAGCTTCACCAGGTCGTGGAAGCGGAAGCCGTCCTCCGTCTCCTCCAGCAGGTGGACGTCGATGAGCCCGTCGAGCAGCCGGTCGGCCTCGGCGGGTCCGAGGGCGCCGACCGCGCAGACGACGTCGAGGGTGAAGACGGGGAACGGCAGCAGGCCGAGCAGGCGGTAGAGCCGGACGGCGTCCGCGCCGAGCACCTCGAAGGACGCGTCCAGGGCGTGTCGCACGGCCTCTCCCTCGATGTCGAGCGCGGCGAGCCCCTGGGACTCCTGGCCGAGCGCCTCGGCGGTGGCCGCGAGCGGCTGCACCGGGCGGGCGGCGATCCGGGCGGCGGCCAGGCAGACGGCGAGCGGGAGCCGGCCGCAGCGCTCCACCACCATGGAGGCGGCGGCCCGTTCGCGGGCCACCCGGTCCGCGCCGACCCGCTGGGCGAGCAGCCGCACCGAGTCGTCGCCCGACAGCAGACCGACGGGGCGGAACACGGCGCCGTCTATGCCGAGCCCGGTGAGCCGGCGCCGGCTGGTCACCACGACCACGGCGTGGTCGGAGCCGGGCAGCAGGGGGCGGACCTGCGCGGCGGTGGAGGCGTTGTCGAGCAGCACGGCGATCCGGCGGCCGGCGGCGAGCGAGCGCCAGAGCGCGGCGCCCTCGGCGAGGCTGGGCGGCACCGGGGCGATGCCGAAGGCGCGCAGGAAGCCGCCGAGCGCCTCCGCCGGATCGGCGGGGCCTCCCGGGGCGTGGCCGCGCAGGTCGGCGTAGAGCTGGCCGTCCGGGAAGCGGCCGGCGAGGCGGCGCAGCCACTGGGCGGCGAGGGCGGTCTTGCCCACCCCGGCGGGCCCGGTGACCACGACGGTGACGTCGGCGGCGCCGGGGACGTCGTCCAACTCGCGGTCCAGCGCGGCGAGATCGTCGTCCCGTCCGACCAGGCGCCGTGGTGTGGGCGGCAGTTGGCGGGGCACCGGGAGCGCCGGGGCGGGCGGCGGGGCCGAGGCCTGGCCGTAGACGGTCAGTTGGTGGATGGCTCCGGCCTGGACGACCGCGCCGTCGACCCGTCCGCCGGAGAGCGAGTTGTGTGCGCCGGGGTACGGGTCGCGGGTTCCGTCCGCCGCATTCACCGGGCGCCCCCGCCGTGGCTTCGATGCCGAACTCCCCTTGTTCCGGACCGATCCGGCTCCACTGGTTCCCCCTACCCGTAGAACGATGGAAAAACTAATGACGTAAGTGACGGGTGCGGCCGATGTGTTCGGTGCGGTCTGACAATCGGCTTCACGCCCCTATCACATGACGCCCGGCCGGGCCGGGAAATGTCAATAAGGCCCCACCCGTACAGCGGGAGACGGTATGGCTGCGGCCCCCGGAAACGTGGGATGCTCCCTGCGACACGGCAAGCTGGTGGCCGACCGGCGGGGGGCGTCGAATGGAGTTCCACCTTCTGGGTTCGGTTGAACTCTCGGTGAACGGCGAGTTGTCGGCAATTCGAACGGACAAGGCGCGCACGCTCCTGGCCGCACTGGCCCTGGAAGTCGGACGGCCGCTCAGTCACGAGCTGCTCGCCGTGCGGCTGTGGGACGAGGAACCCCCGCCGAGCGCGGTGGCCAGCATCTACAGCCATGTTTCCCGGATCAGGGGACAGTTGCGAAAGGCCGTCGCGGCCGAGGGAATCGGTCCGGCCCGCGATGCTCCGGCGATCGAGAGAGGATCGCACACGTATACGCTTCGTGCCGACCGGCAATCCGTCGACTGGCACCGCTACGTGGACCTTTCCCGCAGCGCCCGCCGGCTCGCCGACAACGGCGAGGACGTCCAGGCCCGGACCGTCCTGAACAGGGCGGAGGAGATCTGGCGCGGTGAACCGCTGGCCGGCCTGCCCGGCGGATGGGCCCAGGCCACCCGCGCCACCATGGCCGACCAGCGCCTCGCCACCACGCTGCTCCGGATCGAGATAGACCTGCGGCTCGGCCGGTTCGGCGAGGTCGTCCCCGAACTCACCGCCCTGCGCGAGGAACGCCCGACCGACGAGCGGGTCGCCGCCCACCTGCTGGTCGCCCTGCACGGCGCCGGCCGCCAGGCGGAGGCGCTCGGCGTCTACCCCGCCGTCGTCCGCCGCCTGCGCGCCGACCTCGGCACCGGCCCCGGCGAGGCGCTCACCCGGCTGCACGAGCGGATGCTCGCCGGTGCCCCGCTGACCGGGTCCGGCGGCCGGGGGCCCGCCGCCGCCCGGCCGGCCCCCGCGCCGCGCGGCGAGACCGCCGCCCCGCCCGCCCCCTCGCCGGGGCGGCAGATGATCGGCCGCCGGGCCGACCTGCGCCGGCTGCTCGGCGGCACCGCGGAGGCGGTCGAGCACGGCGGCGTGGTGACCGTCTCGGCGATCCTCGGCATGGCCGGGGTCGGCAAGACCACGCTCGCCCTCTACGCCGCCCACCTGATGCGCTCGCGCTTCCCCGAGGGGTACGTCCACCTGAACCTCGGCGCGCACGCCGCCAACCGCAGCCCGCTCGCCCCGCAGGCGGTGGCCACCGCGCTGCTGCGCCGGCTCGGGGTGCCCGCCGCGACCATCCCGCTCGACAGCGAGGAACTGTTCGCGCTGTGCGCCGAGGTGCTCTCCACCCGGCGGGCGGTCGTCGTCCTGGACGACGCGGCGGCCGCCTCCCAGCTCAGGCCGCTGCTGCCGCCCGCGCCCGCCGCGCTGGTGCTCGTCACCAGCCGCCGCCGGCTCGCCGAACTTCCCGGCTCCAGACCGGTGTTCCTGGACATCCTGCCGGTGGACGACGCGGTCGCGCTGTTCAGTTCGGTGGTCGGCCGGGAGCGCGCCGACGACCGGAGCCGGATCGTCGAGATCGTCCACCGCTGCGGGCTGCTGCCACTGGCCATCGAGATCGCCGCCAGCCGGTTCAAGGCGCGGCCGTCCTGGACGCTGGGCCACCTCGCCCAGCGGCTCTCCCGCAAGACCGGCCGGCTGACCGAGATCCGGCACGACACGGAGAGCGTCGCCCGCGCCTTCGGCATGTCGTACCGCTCGCTGCCGGCCGATCAGCGCGAGGCCTTCCGTCTGCTCGGCGCGCACCCCGGGCCGGACATCGGGCTGCACGCGGCGGCGGCGCTGCTCGGCCGGACGGTCGACGAGACGGACCAGCTGCTGGAGGCGCTGCTGCACTGCCACCTGCTGCAGGAGAACTCGCCCGAGCGCTATCAACTCCACGATCTCCTGCGCGAATACGCGATCGCCCTGATCCACGACGAAGGCGGTGAGGAGGAGGCCGGGAAGGCCGTACGCCGACTGCTCGGATTCATGCTCAACGCCGCCGACCAGGCCGACCGGCTGCTGTATCCGCGGCGTTCGCGCCTGCCCCTGCCGGTGTTCCGTCAATTGCCCGGGATGGAAACGCTCCTGTACGACCTCGACCTGGATTCCCGGGAATCGGCCCGGAGCTGGCTGGACACCGAGCAGGCCGGACTGACGGCCCTCGCGGGCCACGCCCGCACCGTCGGCCACCCCGAGGCCGGCGCCTGGCTCGCCCACGTGCTGGCGGGCCGTCTGGACGCACAGGCCTACTGGAGCGAGGCCCACGATCTGCACCAGGCCGCCGTGACGCACTGGCGTTCGGTCTCGAACGACCTCTGCGAGGCACGCGCCCTGATCGATCTCGGCGCGACCCTCGCCAACGCCTCCCGCTACCCCGCCGCCTTCGCGGCCCTGGAACGCGCCCTCGCGCTCGCCCGTGCCGAGCACGACGACGACGCCACGGCGGAGGCGCTCGGCCTGCTGGGCGGCCTGCTCTGGCACCGCAGCGCGCTCCCGGAGGCCCTGGCCCGCCAGGAGGAGGCCCTGCGGATCCGAAGAGAGCGCGGCGACCTCTGGAACACGGCACGCTGCCTCGCGAACATCGGCACGATAGAGAATTCCCTGGGAAATCGGAAAAGGGCTCGCAGTGCCTATGAGGCCGCACTTCCGCTGGCCATGCGATTCCAGGACCGGACACTCGAATTCCGAATCCGGAACAATCTCGGGGATCTCCATCTCGGAAACAAGGAACACGCGGCCGCGCGCACCTACTTCGAGCGGGTGCTGAACATCGCCGGGGATTCGATTCCCCCGTTCGACCTGGCCGTGGTCCGCGCCAACCTGGCGGCCTCGCTCCCCGTCCCCGAGCAGTTCGACCGCGCCGTCGCGCTGTACCGGTCGGCGCTGAGCACGTTCCGGTCGACCGGCAGCCTCCGCCACGAGGCCAACACCCTGAACAGCCTGGCCGGCGCGCTGCTCGCCACCGGACGGCCCCACGACGCGCGCGACCAGTACTCCATCGCAAGGGAGTTGGCCCGATCCGTCGGCGCGGCCCGCGAGGAGGTGACCGCGCTGCGCGGGCTGGGCGACTGCGAACGCGCCCTCGGTGCCGTGGACGAGGCGGTGACACTTCTCGCCGAGGCCGTCGGACTTGCCGAACACATCAGGGCGGCCGACGAAGTGGCGCTGGCCCGGGAAGCACTCGTCCGGGTCCGCGGCGAAAGCAATGCCTCGGGCACAGAATAAGCCAACTTATCGCCCGCAGGCCAGGGGCGCGGACGCGACTTGGATCAACCCCGGTTCGAATGGTTGACTGAGCCGCACCCTCTGGAACGACTTCGCGCCTGGCGCAGAAATGTGCGGTTCGCCTTGTTCAAGATGATCATTGCAAGCGCCCTTCCCGTCCTCGCCGCCGTCGGCTTCGACGGAACGTCCGTCTGGGGAATCGCCATCTGGTGCTGATTCGCCGGACGGACGGGACCGGGGCCGGTGCGGCGACGCACCGGCCCCGTCGTGTCCGGCGGGGTCAGGGGGCCGTCAGGGGGACCGCCGCCTCGGGAGTGAGGACCCGGGCGGTGAGGGACTGCTGCAGGTAGAGGGTGACCGTGTCGGCGGTGTGCGAGAGGTAACCGACGGAGACGTCCTGGCCGAGGGTCAGTTCGAAGTCCCCGCCGCGGGTGGAGAGCAGCAGGGCGCCTTCGAGGGCGGGGGCCCAGATCAGTTCGCCGTCGAGGAGCCGGGCGATGTGGCTGGCCACGGGGTACCCGTGGTCGGAGGTCTCGCTGACGGCGGTGTACGCGTCGGCACCGAGGAGGAGGGCGTAGGGCCCGCCGACCCCGGCGAGGCGCAGGGTGGTGAGGGCGCGGCTCACGGCCTCGGGGTACTCGCGGACGTCGGCGGGGAGCGGGACGGCGGGGTTGGTGGCGGCGGCGCGGATGCCCTCGATGCCGGCGGCCGGGTAGCCGTCGAACACCGCGCGGTCCTCGGTGAGGGCGAGGGTGCGGGCGGCGTCCTTGACCGGCTGCCAGTCGGAGTCCCGCGAGCCGCGCTCGACGTCGTCGACCGCGCTGCGCCCGACCGCGAAGGACACCCGGAGCTCGACCAGCGGGCGCACCTCGCGGGCGTGGGCCCGCACACCGGGGGCGGGCGGCTCGATGTCGGTGAGGTGGCCGGTGCCGACGGCCGCGAGGGCGGGGCCCCCGGGCCCGGTCAGGTCGACGACGCGGCGGCCGGCGAGGTGCAGCCCGAAGGTCTGGCGGGCCTCCTCCTCGATCTCCGCCCAGGCCGCTGCGGAGACGGGGGCCAGTTCGCGGTGCAGGTTGTTCATCGCGCGGGGGTGCCTTTCAGGCTGCCGATGGCGAGCGAGCCGTCGGCGGACGGGGTGAGCGGGACGGGGGCGGACGCCGGGGCCGTGACCGGGGCCACCGGCGGGACGGCGGCGGCCGGAACGCCGGCGGACCGGGCCGCCGTGGGGCCCGGAGCGGGCGGCGGGTCGTCCAGGAAGTCGGCGGCCGGGACGTGGAACAGGGTGCCGGTGGCCGCGGTCGAGAAGTCGAGCAGGCGGTCGTGGGCGCCGGGCGGGCGGCCGACGAACATGTTCTCCAGCATCTCCTCGGTCACCGCGGGCGTGCGCGAGTAGCCGATGAAGTACGTCCCGAACTCCCCTCCCCCGCCGAACGAGCCGAAGGCCATGTTGAACCGCATGATCTGCCGCTCCTCGCCGTCCGGGCCGGTCACCGTGGTCAGGGCGACGTGCGAGTCGGCGGGCTTGACGTCGTCGGCGAGTTCGATGTCGGCGAGCTTGGTGCGGCCCACCGCGCGTTCCTGGGCCTCGACGGGGAGGCGGTTCCAGGCGTCCAGGTCGTGCAGGTACTTCTGGACGATCACGTAGCTGCCGCCCGCGAACCCGGGGTCCTCCTCGCCGATCAGGACGGCGGCGTCGGCCGCCCGGCCCTCGGGGTTCTCGGTGCCGTCCACGAACCCGAGCAGGTCGCGGTCGTCGAAGTAGCGGAAGCCGTGCACGGCGTCCACCACGGTGGCGGCGCCGGCCAGCCGGCCGGTGAGCCGGCCCGCGAGTTCGAAGCAGAGGTCCATCCTGGCGGCGCGCAGGTGGAACAGCAGATCGCCGGGGGTGGCCGGGGCCCGGTGGCGGGCTCCGGCGACCTCCCGGAAGGGGTGCAGTTCGGCCGGGCGGGGACCGTCGAAGAGCCGGTCCCAGGCGTCCGAGCCGATGCCCGTGACACAGGTCAGCCCGGCGTCGGGGGCGCGGAAGCCGACCGAGCGGCGCAGGCCCGCCACGTCGGGCAGCAGGCCGCGGACGGCGGGCTCGCCGCCGGGGTCGATGGTGAGGACGAGGAAGATCGCGGCGGTGGTGAGCGGGGCGAGGACGGGCTGCGGCATCGGCGGACTCCGGTCTCCGGGGTCTGATCATCCGTACGATTACACCCCAGTGCGGACAAATCGGCGCGGGCGGCGAACCGGGACGGCGCAAGGGGGCGGCGCGAGGGAACGGCCCCTCACCGGCGGAGCGATGAGGGGCCTGACGGGCGGGCGGGCCTGCCCGGCGGGCGGCGTCGGCGGCGGGATCAGCGCGCGGCGCGGCGGCGGCGCAGCCCGGAGGCGGTGACCAGGGCGCCGAGGGCGACCGCCGCGACCGGGACCACCAGGGCGGCCCGGAAGCCGTCGAGCCCGGACCTCCCGGCGCCGGTGACGGCCAGGTACACGGTGGTGACCACCGAGAGGCCGAGCGCCGCACCGAACTGGAAGGCGGTGTTGAGCAGTCCGCCGGCCAGGCCCTGTTCCTCCTCGGCGACGCCGTCGGTCGCGGCGATGGTCAGCGGCCCGTAGGCCAGAGCGAAGGCCAGCCCGGTGAGGATCATGGTCGGGAACATCGCCGGGTACGACCAGTCCGGCCCGACGGGCAGGAACAGCGCGTAGGACACCGCCGCCAGGCAGAAGCCGGCGAGGATCACCCGGACGGTGCCGAACCGTTCCACCAGCCGGGGCGTCAGCGTCGGCGCGAGCACCGCGTCCGCCCCGACCGCGAGCAGGGCCAGACCGGTCTGCAGCGGGGTCCAGCCGCGCAGGTCCTGGAGGTAGAGGGTGACGGTGAACTGGAAGCCGAAGAAGGAGCCGGCGAACAGCAGGGCGCCGAGGTTGGCGCGCAGCAGCGGGCCGGAGCGCAGCAGGCCCAGCCGGACCAGGGGCGCCGCCGAGCGCCGTTCGATCGCGACGAAGGCGGCGAGCAGGGCCGCCCCGGCCGCCGCCTCGGCGAGGGTGAGGGCGGCGGCGGCGCCGGGCTCGCCGATCCGCACCACCGTGTGGACCAGCAGCAGCATGGCGCCGGTGGCGGTGACGGCGCCGGCCAGGTCGAAGCGCTCGCCGGGGCGGCGGACGGGCGCCGGGTCGCGCGGTAGCAGCGGCACGGCCGCGGCCAGCAGGCCGCCGGCGAGCAGCACGGGGGCGAAGAACACCCAGCGCCAGCCGACCGCGGTGAGCAGGCCGCCGGCCACCAGGCCGAGCGAGAAGCCGGCGGCGGCGGTGCCGGCGTAGACCAGCAGCGCGCGGTTGCGGCGGGGACCCTCGGCGAAGGCGGTGGTGATGATCGCCAGGCCGGCCGGGGTCATGAAGGCCGCCGAGAGACCGGTGACGAAGCGGGCCAGGATCAGGACCCAGGGGCTTCCGGCGAGGCCGCCGAGGCCGGAGAAGAGGACGAAGGCGGTGAGCCAGAACAGGAACGTACGGCGGCGCCCGAGCAGGTCGGCGGCGCGCCCGCCGAGCAGCATGAAGCCGCCGTAGCCCAGCACGTAGGCGCTCAGCACCCAGCTCAGCGAGCCGGTGTCCATCCCGAGGTCGGCGCGGATCGAGGGCAGCGCCACGTTGAGCATGGCGACGTCGATGCCCTCCAGGAAGATGGCGCCGCAGAGGACGAGGAGCACGGCCGCCTCGCGGCCGCCGAGGCGGGACGGCGGGGCCGGGGGGCCTGCGGGGGCCGGGGTCGGACCGGGGGCCGGGCGGCCGGTTTCGGGCACGGCTGAGGACGCGGACACGGAGGTCTCCTGGGAGTGCGGCGGGGAGGCGGGGAGGCCGGACGCGACGGTTCCCCTTCGCCCGGTCGGTTCCCTCTTGTAACCACCACCATCCTGAGGCAGCATCAGGAGGCATGGAAGAAGGCACTTTGAAGTCACCGACGCACTGCGCGGATACCGGGGACGACTACGACGCTTTCCAGTGGGACACCCGGGAGGACTGCGAGGTCCGGCAGATCCTCGACCGGATCGCCGACAAGTGGTCACTGCTGGTGATCGCGCTGCTGGACCGCAGCTCGATGCGGTTCACCGAGCTGCGCCGGGAGATCGACGGCGTCAGCCAGCGGATGCTGACCGTCACCCTGCGGCAGCTGGAGCGGGACGGCCTGGTCGAGCGGACCGTGCACCCCGTGGTACCGCCCCGGGTGGACTACGCGCTGACGCCGCTCGGGCGGACGCTGCACGAGACCGTCCGGTCGCTGGTGGCCTGGACCGAGGCGCACCAGCGGGAGATCGCGGCTGCCCGGGCCGTGTACGACGCCCGCGTCGGCTGAGCCGGCACGGGCGAGCAGGCACCCGGACGCGGTGGAGGGGCGGGCCCCATCGAGCGGGGCTGGGAGGTTCCGCTGGCGGTGGGCGGGGT
>NZ_JBHJRC010000224.1:0-13718 GCF_042261735.1 Kitasatospora sp. NPDC056327
CCCGCGGCTCGGGCCCGGACGACGGTCCCCCGTGACGAAGCCGAACGGCCGCGCACCCGAACGGCGGCGTACCCAAACGACGGCGAACCCGAACGACGACGCGGCGGCGGCCCGGGCGGCCCCGCCCCTCCACGCGGGCCCCGAACAGCCCTGACGCCCGGTCCTGACCTCCGGTCCGTTCGCCGGCCTCCGGCCGTTCGCCCGCCCCGGACGCCCGACCCGGCACCGGGCCGGAGGTCCGGCCCCGGACGCACCGCGGGCCGGCGGCCGCACACGCCCGAGGACGCATGCGGTCGCCGGCCCGTCCGGCCGTCCGCCCTCCGCTCACCCGAGGGCGGTCACGGCGTGATCGCCAGCTCCACGTAGGCCGCCAGGATCGCCAGGTGCACGGCGCCCTGCAACGGAGTGGCCCGGCGCGGGATCACCGTCAGCGTGCCGACCACGAGGGTCAGTGCCAGCAGCACCAGGTGCGAGGCGTCCAGTCCCAGCACCAGCGGCCCGGTGAGCCAGTACGAGGCGATGGCCACCGCCGGGATGGTCAGGCCGATGCTCGCCAGCGCCGAGCCGAGCGCGAGGTTGAGGCTGGTCTGCACCCGGTTGCGCTTGGCCGCGCGCAGGGCGGCGATGGTCTCCGGCAGCAGGACGAGCAGGGCGATCACCACACCGACCACCGAGTTCGGCAGCCCGGCGGACTCGACCCCCGACTCGATGGTGGGCGACACGCCCTTGGCCAGACCGACCACCGCCACCAGGGCCACACCGAGCATGGCCAGGCTGGTGAGGGCGGCGCGGGCGGTCGGCGGATCCGCGTGGTCGTCCTCCTCGCGCACTTTGCCCTCCGGGGTGACGGGCAGGAAGTAGTCCCGGTGGCGGACCGTCTGGGTGGCGACGAACAGTCCGTAGAGCACGAGCGAGGCGGCGGCGGCGAAGGCCAGCTGGGCCGACGAGAACTGCGGACCGGGCGAGCTGGTGGTGAAGGTCGGCAGGACGAGGCTCAGCGTCGCGAGGGTCCCGATGCAGGCGAGCGCCGCCCCCGTCCCCTCCGCGTTGAAGACCGCCACCCGGTGCTTGACGGCCGCCACCACGATGGACAGGCCCAGGATGCCGTTGCAGGTGATCATCACCGCGGCGAACACGGTGTCCCGGGCGAGCGTCGCCGCCTTGTCCCCGCCGTCCAGCATCAGCGTCACGATCAGCGCGACCTCGATCACCGTCACCGCGACCGCGAGCACCAGTGAGCCGAAGGGTTCACCCACCCGGTGGGCGATCACCTCCGCGTGGTGCACGGCGGCGAGCACGGCGCCCGCCAGGAACAGCGACACCACACCCACCACCCACCCGGGGAGATCTCGGTGCCAGGTCAGGGCCAGGACGGCGAAGGCCAGCAGCGGCACCACGGTGGTCCACTGGACGAGGGCCGGTCGGAGCTTGGTGAACATGCCGCCGAGCATCCCATCCGGAGGACCCGGTTCCGCGGCGACGCCGCCGAGGGGGCGCCGGATGTGGCCGACCTCATGACCCGGCGACGCCGCTCCCCCGGTACTCGGCGAGGTGACCGAGCACCTGGTCGACGTGCGGTTTCACCCGATCGGGCACCCCGCCGGCGTCGGCGACGGTCTTGTCGCTCGTCCGGTAGCCGGCCGCCACCAGGGCGGGCAGCTCGGCCGCCGGGTAGCCGCGCTGTTTGAAGCGCTGACCGAGCCAGCAGACGTAGCCGCCCATCGCGGCGATGGCGTCGTCCGGGTCCCAGTAGTCCTTGACGCCGTCGTGGTCGGCGTCCTGCGCCCAGGCGTTGAAGACGGTGGGCGTCCACATCGCCACGCCGTACTCCCCCGTCGCGGGCCGGGCGGCGGCCGGGTCGAAGCCGGACTCCGCCTTGAGCATCGCCGCCAGCAGCACCGGGGTGATCTCGGGCTCGGGACAGCGGCGCGCCGCGTCCTCGATCGGCCCGCGCAGTGCGGCGGGGACGTCGGCGCCCACGGGGATCGCGCCGGGCCCGGCGGCGCCGCGCGACGGCGGGGCCGCACCCGCCGTCCGGCCGCCGGGTGCGCCCGGTGGGCCCGGCGCGACGGACTCCGGGGCACCCGTGAGCGTCAGCAGGACCGCGGTGCCGGCGAGGACCGCCGTTGCCCCGGAGGCCGCGCGGACCCACCGGGGCCGGACGGTCGCCCGGACGCCGCCGTCCGCCGCCCCGGTGGCCACGGACGCGCCTCCGACCGCCCCCGCACCGGCGCCCCGGGGCTCTCCGCCGACCTCCCCGCCGGCCTCCCCCGCGAGCGCGCCGGCGACCAGCGCCGCGAGGTCGAGCTCCGCGCGCCGCCGCCGGTCGGCCGTCAGACAGGCGGTCACCAGCGGCCGCCACCGCTCCGGCAGCCCGCCGTCCAGGCGCAGCGGCGCGGTGCCCCGCGCGTACGCCAGCGCGGCGAGCGAGCGGGCCCGGGCGGTGGCGCCGAGGAAGGGGTGCAGTCCGCCGGTGAGCAGCTGGTGGGCGAGGACGCCGAACGCCCAGAGGTCGGCGCTCGGACGCAGCGCCACACCGCGCGCGCCGGTCCGCTGGGACCACCACTCGGGCGGCACGTGGTCCGGCGAGCCGAGCGGCGGGGCGTAGGCGTGGGTGCCCTCCAGTTCGGTGGTCAGGCCGAAGTCCGCGAGCTTGGCGGTGCCGTCGGGCATCAGCAGGACGTTGCCGGGCTTGAGGTCGCCGTGCACCCAGCCGGCGGCGTGCATGTGGCACAGCCCGGCCGCGACCCCGGCGAGGATCCGGTCGGCCCCCGGGACCGGCCCGGGCGGGCGGGGGCCGACGAGGACGTCCTGGAGGCTGCGCTCGGCACGCTCCATCACCAGGGCGATCGCGCCGTCGAGTCCGGGGTGGGCCGGGTCGGCGAGGGTCACCACGGCGAGGGTGCGGATCAGGTGGGGATGGTCGGCCTGCCGGCTGAACCGGGTCTCGCTGCGGGCGAGCCGGAGCATGGTGTCGCGCTGGCCGGGGCTGAGCCGGGCGGGGTGGAGGACCTTGACGGCCGCCTCGGAGGGCTGTCCGCCCGCCGGGGGCGCCTCCAGCCGGGCGGCGTGGACGCTGCCCCAGCCGCCCGCACCGATCCGCTCCCCCACCCGGTAGCCCGCGACCAGGCACCCGGGCGGCACCCCGAACCCCGGCTCCGAGCACCCGGGCTCCGCGGACCCCGGTGGACCGGCACCGCGCACCTCCGCCCCCGGCACCCCCGCGCCGTCGTCCGCCCCGGGCCCGTCGTCCGGTGCCCCGGCCCGGTGCGGGCGCGCCGCGTGCGCCGTCACCGCCGGGTCACCCGCCGCGCCGGGGCGGGAGCAGCGCCAGGTGTTCCTCGCGCACGAGGTCGAACCGCAGGGCGAGCGCGACGAGTTCCTCCCGCTTGCCGCCGGTGCCGGCGCCCTCCCCGGGGGTGGCGGGGACGGCCGCCGCGGCCGGGTCGCGCAGCCGGAGCTTGCTGTCGGCCAGGTAGTCGATGTGGTAGTTGACGGCCGAGCGGGTGAGGTCCCGGCAGGACGGCAGACCGCGCAGCCGCGTGACCACCTCGGTGGCGCCGGGGACGGCCGCCGCGGAGGGCGAGCGCAGCCGGGGTTCGCAGAGCGCCAGCAGGACGAGGAAGTACTTGGCGGTCGGGTCCAGTGCGAACGGGCTGACCGTCCGTTCGCCGTCCGGGTGGCGGGGCGCGGTACCGCCGGGCCCCTCCGGGTCGCCGGCCAGGTAGGCGTGCTGAGGGGCGAAGACCTTGAACGCCGCGGGCTCGCCGAGGGCCGGGAGCAGCACCCGGGAGAACTCGAAGGGGACCGGCGCGCCGAGTCGCCCGGGCGCCACCTTGACGTGCTCTCCGGCGCCTTCGAGGTTCTCGACGACGTAGGTCGCGGTGGCGCTGAAGTTGGAGAGCCGCCAGTAGTCCTCGGCCGCGGTGATCTCGCCCGCACGGCGCGACACGCCGGGGTCGGGGATCGGCACGGCGGCAGGCCGGCCGGGCTCGCCGCGGCCGAACCCGACGGTGTCGCCCGGCCCGAGGTGCAGCAGGGCCGGGCGGGCCGGCGGGCCGCCCCGGGGCGGCCCGGGCAGGCGGAAGAGTCGGCGGTCGGACGGGGCCGGCGGGCGGGGATCGGGCAACTGCACGATGACCGTGTTCATCCAGGTCGCCTCCGTGGGTCGGGCCGATCGTAGCCGTCCGAACCGTCCGGCGGCGGCAGGCCACCCGGACGAGTGAACGGCACGCCGTCGTGGGCGAGTTGCCCCGGGGAGCCGCTCCGGAGGGGCTCCCCGGCCGGATCCGCACCGTGGTCGCCGGACCACCCCCGGGATCGCTTTGTGTAGTCGGCCGATCACTCGAAGTGTGACGCAGCCCACGGATGACATGTCCAGGATCTGTGCAAGACTCGTCCCACAGAGTGAGATTCCCTTTCATTCCAAGGAGGTTGACATCATGCGCACTCGGTTTGCAGCCCTGACGCTGGCGGCGGCAGGGATCACGGCGACGACGATCGTCCCGGCCGCGGCCACGACGACGAGCGTCGCGGCGGCAACGACGGCCACGACGACCACGACGGCCGCCGGATCGACGGGCGCCGCCGACTCCGGGGGCGGAGCCGTCGCCTGCACGGCGGTGCTGAACCAGCCGTGCGTGTGGCGGGAGCGGGACGGCGCCGGCATCGTCGGCATCGCCCAGGTGTCCGCGGAGCCGGGCCGGTTGACGATCGTCAGGGTCGAGGTGCGCACCCAGCGCGCCTGGGGCGGCCCGTGGGTGACGGCCGCCTCCGCGACCACCCTCACCACCGGGTCCGCGCGGGCCGTGACGCCGCGCGTGGTCACCGAGGACCTCCGGATGGTCTGCGCCACCGCGGGGCCGGCCCTGGAGGCCGCACAGCAGGTCACCACCTGTACCGGCCCCTTCTGAGGCCCCTGCCGACGGCTCCTCCGACACCCCGTCCGACCCCGCGTCCGATCCACCGTCCGACCCCGCGTCCGATCCACCGCCCGACGTCCGACCCACTGCTCGACCGACCGTCCGGCACCCCCGGCCACGAGCGGGTGACGGGCCGATGCCTCGCGCGCACCGGCCCGCCCGACACGGCGGAGGCCGACGACGGAACGGGCCCGCCCCCGGGGACGCACATCCCCGGGAGCGGGCCCGTCGGTCGGCCGGATCGGCCGGTCCGAGTCGCGTCCGGCTCCGATCAGTCGCAGGTGATCGCCAGCAGGGCGACCCGGCAGGTGCGGGTGGCCGCGTCGTCGGCGGCCACCGGGTCGGCCGGGGCCCCGGCCGTACGGGCGGCGGTCACGGCGAAGGTCCGGCCGAGGTTGACGAGCGTGGCCACCTGGAGGGTGAGGTGCCGGGTGGTGCTCGCGCCGACGGCCAGCGGCCCGGCGAACGCGCAGCTCAGCCGGCCGGCGGCGACGGTGCAGTCCGTGCTGCTCGCGGGCAGGCCGGACGGCAGCCCGGCCGTGACGGTCGCGGCGGCCACCTCGCCGGGGCCGTGGTTGGTGACGGTGAGCGTGTAGTCGACCCGGCCGCCGAGCAGGCCGGACACCGGGGCGGCGGCGAGCGTGACGGCGAGGTCGGCGGCGGGCGCCTCGTAGGCGAACCGGCCGGCGGGCACGGCCGCGCTGGTGCCGCCGGGGGTGGTGACCCGAACATCGACCGTTCCGGCGGCGGCCGCGGCCGGCGCGGTGGCGGTGCACGAGGTCGCGGTGCAGGAGAAGGAGGAGGCGTTGCCGGCGGCACCGAAGCCGACCGCGGTCGCCCCGGCCAGGTCCGTGCCGGTGACGGTGACGACGGTGCCGCCGGCCTGCGGGCCGCTCGCGGGGCTGATCCCGGTGACCACCGGGACCGGCAGCGGGAAGTCGAGGAGGTTCACCGAGGCGGCGTCGAAGTCGGCGAGGTAGCCGTGCCGGCTGTCACCCGTGACGGCCAGGGTGAACGGGCTGTTCCCGACCGGGACGGTCGCGGTCACCGTGCCGCTCGCCGCGTCGAGCACGCTGACCGTGCTGTCCGCGTAGTTGCTCGCGAAGACGGACCGGCCGTCGGGGGCGACGGCGACCGCGTACGGGTTGGCGCCGACCTGGACGGTCGCGGTGACGGCCCGGGTCGCGGTGTCCAGCACGCTGACGGTGGAGTCACCGCCGTTGCCGGTCCACAGCCGGGAGCCGTCGGGCGCCAGGGCGAGGCCGAAGACGCCGTGGCCGACCGGTATCGAGGCGCTCACGGTGGCACCGGCGGTGTCGATCACGTCGACCCGCTGCGCGCCGGAGGCGGCGACGTACACGTGCGCGCCGTCCGGGGCGACGGCCACCCCGTGGGGCTCGGCGCCGACCGGCACGGTGGCGACGACCGTGCCGGTGGCGGTGTCGAGCACGCTGACCGTGCCGGCGCCCGCGTTGGTCACGTAGGCGCGGGCGCCGTCGGGGGCGACCGCCACGCCGAAGGCGCCGGCCCCGGCCGCGACGGTGGCGGTGACGGTGGCGGTGGCGGTGTCCACCACGCTGACGGTGCCGCTGCGGTGGTGGGTGAGGTAGGCACGCCCGCCGTCCGGGGAGAACGCGACCGCGTACGAGCCGTCGCCGGCGGTGAAGGTACCGCCGACCGCGCCGGTGGCGGTGCTGAGCACCGTGACCGTGCCGCTGCTCTCGCTGGTCACGTAGGCCCGGCCGCCGTCCGGCGCCAGCGCGACGCCCGCCGGGTGGGGGGCGACGGCGACGGTGGCCGCCACCACGGGCGACGGCGCCGCGCCCGGACCGGCCGCCGCGGCGGTGCCGGGCTGGGCGAGCAGGGCGGCCGTGGCCGCGCCGGCGGCGGCGACGGCCGTCCAGAAGCGGCTGGGGGAGGGACGTGTGGTCACGAGGTCTCCAGAATCGTCGGTTCGTCGGGCGGCGTGCGGTCGTTCCGGGCAGCCCGGAACGACCCTGGGGGACCGCCCGGATCGCCCGAAGCGTAGAAGCCCGATTGACGAAGCGTCAGGAGATGACCGGGATTGTTGCCAACCGTTCAAGTCCGGTCAATTGGTAGCCATTCGAACCGTCGGCGCCACCCCGGCACCGGCGCAGCGGTCTCCCCGCGGCCGGCGGAGCCGGCTTCGTGGTCTGCGCTCCCGCCGTTCCCCCGGCTTCACCATTTCTATTATTTCGAAAACTCTCGTTCACTTCTCGATAGTTTTGAGAGCACTACACTCGTTCGGAGACGCACGGCGGCACGACGGAGGAAGGGCAGCGATGACCGAGGAGGAACGGACCGAGGTCCCCACCCGGACCCTGGTGGAGGGCATGGTCCGCACGGACGGCACCGTCGACGCCGGCGAGCTGTACGCCGTCGCCGGCGAGCTCGGCATGACCGACCAGCAGGTCCGGCTGTGCATCAAGCGGATGGCCGCCGAGGGCCTGCTCGTCCAGGAGGGGCGCGGGCGCCGTGCCGTGCTGCGCGAGACCGACCGGGCCCGGCGCGCCGCCGAGCCCGAGGCCGGCTTCGTCCGCCACATGTACGCACAGGACGCCGGGCTCGCCCCCTGGGACGGCCGCTGGCACCTCGCCGCGTTCGCCGTCCCCGAATCCGCCCGCACCGCCCGCGACGCCCTGCGGGAGACCCTGGTCCGGCTCGGCGGCGCCGCCGTCCAGGGCGGGGTCTACGCCAGCGCCAACGCGTGGGAGCCCCTCGTCGAGGCCGAGGCCGAACGGCTGGGCGTCGGGGACCGCCTCACCCTGCTCACCACCACCGACCTGCGGATCGGCGGCGAGGAGGACCCGGCGGCGCTGGCCCGGCGACTCTGGCCGCTCGACGAACTCGCCGAGGGCCACCGCCGGCTGGCCGCCCTCGCCGCCGACCGGCTCGCCCGGCTCACCCGGCTCGCCGACGGCGCCGCGGACGCCGGGGCCGCGCGCGTCGAACGGCTCGCCGTCGCCGTCGAACTCGCCGCCGGGTTCACCCGGGCCACCGAACCGGATCCGCTGCTCCCCCCCGAACTCCTCCCCCGGCCCTGGCCCGGCGCCGAGGCCCGTGCCCTCACCGCCGACTGCTGGCGCCTGCTGCGCCGCGCCGAACAGCGGGACCCCGACCCCGGTCCCCGGTTCTTCCACCGCTACGACGAGGTGATGGCCGAGATCACCGGCGAGCGGAGCCGGCTCCGGAGCTGACCGTGGAGCGGCCGGGAACGGCGGAGCCGCGCACCCCCGGGGGCGTGCGCGGCTCCGTCACGAGGTCCGCCGGCTCAGCGCTTGACGGCGACACCGCCGTACATCGCGATGTTCTGGTCGCGCACCGGCGCGGCACCCGGCTCGGGACGCCAGTGGTGGACCAGGGCGACGCCCGGGTCCAGCAGCTCGTAACCGTCGAAGAAGGCCAGCGTCTCGGCCTTGTCCCGGATCTGCAGCGGGATGCCCCGGGCGTTGTACTCGCGGCCCACTCCGCCGACGCCGACCGGGTCGGTGTCACCGGTGAAGACGGTCAGCGCCAGGAAGCTGCCCGGCGCCAGCCGCTCCATCAGCCGCCGGACGATGCCCTGCGGGTCGTCCTCGTCGAGCACGAAGTGCACGATCGCGATCAGCGACAGCGCCACCGGGCGGGACAGGTCCAGCACCTCGCGCAGCCGCGGCGCGTCCATGATGGAGTCGACGTCCCGCAGGTCGGCGTCCAGGTAGGCGGTGCGGCCCTCGGGACGGCTGGACATCAGCGCGCGGGCGTGGGTGAGCACGATCGGGTCGTTGTCGACGTACACCACCCGCGACTCCGGTGCCACTTCCTGGGCGATCTCGTGCACGTTCGGCGCGGCGGGAATGCCCGCGCCGATGTCCAGGAACTGGCGCACGCCGTGCTGTTCCGCCAGGTGACGGACCACCCGTTCCATGAAGCTGCGGGTGGTCCGCATCGAGGTCGGCAGGGCCGGCCAGGCCTTCACCGAGGCGTGGGCGGCGGCCCGGTCGGGTTCGAAGTTGGTCTTGCCGCCGATGAGGTAGTCGTACACCCGGGCCGAGTGCGGGACGTCCATCCGAAGGTCCACCCCCGTCCAGCTGTTCCCGGCCCGTCCGTCCGGCCGTTCTCCCGACACCCAGTCAGCGCGCGACATGCCCGCCCTCCCGTACATTTCCCCGTTGACGATCGCTCCGTGCCCCGTGGACGGTGACGCCGCGGTCGAGACCCCAGCGGCGGCACGCCTTGGTGCGCATGGTAACCGTAAGCGGGCGGACGAAGGCGGCCCGGGGGCTCAGATCTGCCCGAACAGCGCGGCGAACGCTGCCTCCAGACCCCCCACGGCGGCGGTGAGCACCGCGACCGCGCGCAACGCGTCGACCACCGTGCCGACCCGGCGCCGCAGCGGCCCCTCCCGGGGTTCCTCCAGCGCGGTCTCGGCGAGGATGCCGGCCAGCGCCGCGTCGGCGTCCTCGGCGTCCGCCTCCGCCACGGCGCCGGGCTGTTCGGCGCGCAGCCGGGCGAGCGCGGTGCGCAGCGACTCGGCCGCCGTGCGCAGCCCCTCGGGGCCGGCCGCGGCCGGCGGTCCGGGCGTCCCCGCGCCGATCCGCACGGACGCGCCGCGCCCTCCGGCCACGTGGCCGTGCACGGTGGAGCCGACCACCTGGACACCGCCGTCGTTGTGGCTGCCGCCCGCCGGGGCCTCCGGTCGTTCCGTCATGCTCCCTGTCCGTTCCCGAGGTTGACGTCGGCCCCGGCTCCCCCGGCGACCGGGCCGTGCACGGTGGAGCCGACCACCTGGACACCGCCGTTGTTCACGTTGGTGATGCCCTGGGCCTGTCTCTCGAACGCGGCGCTGTCGTAGCCGCGGGCCCGGAGCTCCTCGCCGACCGCGCTGAACACCCGCTGGGTCACGGTGTTGAGGAAGCGGTCGACGTCGTGCGCCTGGAAGATGTTCTGGAACTCGTCGGACGCCCCGAGCTCGCGCACGCTCAGCCGCGGCGCGAAGTCCACCGCGTAGCCGGCCCGGCGCAGGTGGCGGTAGCGGCTGCCGATCCGGGCGGCCCTGCTGCGGGACTCCCGGGCCTCCCGCAGCTCGCCCACCGCGGTGGCGATGTCGGCGACCAGGTGGCGGGCGGACCAGCCGAGCGCGTTCAGGGCGTGGCCGGAGGCGGAGCGGTGACCGAGCAGGTCGACCACGTGGTAGGCGTGCGCCACCGGTCCCAGCGCGTAGGGCAGCCACTCCAGGTAGAGCAGTCCGCCCCGGGTGGTGGCGCGGACCAGTACGGTGACGACCACCTCCTCGTGCCAGGAGCCGACCCGGATCGCCAGGTAGTGGCGCAGCCGCTCGTGGCCGGTGCGGCTGAGCAGGTCCGCCCAGGCGGGTTCGAGCAGCACCTGGGTGCCGGACCGGCCGGACATCGCGCCGAGCCACTGCTGCGGGGGGTCGTGGCGCAGGCTCGGGCGGAACACCCGGTCGGTGACGGTCAGTCCGCCCAGCGGGTCCTCGGGGTAGCCCGGGTCCTGGGCGAGGGCGCGGACCCGGGCGGCGACGGCGTGGTAGAGGACGGCGGCGTCGATCGGGTCCGGTGCGCGTCCCCCGGCCGCCCGTTTGGCGGAGGGACGCAGCTCGAAGGTCATCCGCCAGCTCCGCCCGGCCGTGCCGAGGCCGGTCAGCGGCGCCTGCCGGCGGTAGAGCAGCTCCGGTCCGCTCTGCTGGTCCCGCAGTCGCGCGTACAGCCGGGCCGCCCGGGCGCCCTTGGGCTCCGGCGGCGGGAGGGCGCCCCGGCCCGGGTCGGCGAAGGCCGCCAGCCGGCGGCGGATCCGGAAGCGGAGCGCGGCGGCGACCAGCCACAGCAGCACGACCGCCGGCAGGGCGGTGGCGCCCTCGTCGCGCAGCAGGTACCAGAAGGCGGTCGGGTCGAGGAGCGTGGCCCAGCCGTGCTCCAGGTAGGACTCGTCGGGGACGAACCCGAAGGTGCGCCAGTACCAGATCTCGACGTACGCGTAGAGGGCGAGGCGCGCGACCGCCAGCACGGCGACCGCCTGCACGAGCCGCACCAGGACGGAGGTGCCGGTGCGCCGCGGCCGGCCGCGCGGGGCGGACCGGGCGACGTCCAGGTGCTCGGCCTCCAGGCCGAGGCGGTGGTCCGGGCGGGCCGCTGCGGTGCCGCGGAAGAGCCCCAGCAGGGCGACCACCGTGAGGGCCAGGATCACGGCCGGCACGCCGAGGACCGGGGAGGCGAGGACGAGGACGAGCAGACAGAGCGCGCCGGTCCAGGCCTCCCAGCGGCGGGCGGTGAGGGCCTCGTGCAGCACCCGGACCAGGTCGGTGCCGGGCGAGGGCGCGGGGACGCGGTAGGAGTGCTCGACGAGTTCGCCGAGCAGCCTGGCGCGGAAACCCCGGTCCAGCCAGGCGGCGGCGCACAGGTAGCGGGTCGCGTCGCCGGGGACCGGGCCGGCCTGGTGGTGGAGGTGCTCGGGCGTCGCCGGCGTGCCGGGTCCGGCGGGCGTGACGGCCGTGACGGGCGGGGGCCCGGCGGGCGGCGCACCGGACGGCGGGAACGGCGGGGCGGTCGCCCACGGCGGCTCGGCGGGCGGCACCGGGGCGGCCGGCGGAGCGGCGGGCGGCACCGGGGCGGCCGGGGCGGGACTCACCCTGCCGGTCCGGATCGGCGGTTCCGGCGGATACCCCGGCGGCGGAGCGGAGGGGCGCGGCGGCGTCCCCTGCGACGGAGGTGGCGGCGGGGTACCACTGTCCATGTTGCCCCCATTCCGAAGACCGTCTTCCGGCGAACGAGCCCGGCCAGTAAAGCAGTTGAGTTGTTCGGCGAACAGTTCGGCGGCCGCTGCGGCAGGTAACGGTTCGGCTCCGCCGGGTGGCGCGTGCAGGAAATTGGAGTCCTGGAGTCGCATTCGCTAGCCTTTCGAACGTGAGGCTGACCAAGAGCACCGACATCGCCCTCCGCATCGCCATGCGGCTGGCCGTCCTCGACGAGGAGGCCAACCCGACCACCCGCGAGGTGGCCGAGGCGGTCGGCGTGCCGTACACCCACGCCGCCAAGGTGGTCAGCCGGCTGCAGCACCTGGGCGTGGTGACGGCGCGGCGCGGCCGGGGCGGGGGCCTGTCCCTCACCACGGCCGGACGCACCGGTTCGCTCGGACTGCTGCTGCGAGAGCTGGAAGGGGTGGGCGACGTGGTCGGCTGCGAGGACGAACCGCCGTGCCCCCTGCGGTCGGCCTGCCGGCTGCGGGGGATCCTGCGGTCCGCGCAGGAGGCGTTCTTCACCACGCTCGACCCGTTCTCGATCGGCGATCTGGTCGCCGCGCCGACCGGCCCCGTCCTGCTCGGCCTCACCCTGAGACCCGGCCTCCCCCCGAGATCCGGACCCGCCGTCGCCGGCCCCGCCGGCTGACGCGCCCCGGCACACCCCGACGCGGTCCCGCGGGACCGCGGCACACCCCACCGCACGGCTCCACCGACGCTCCGCGTCACCACCCCACGCCGGCCCGCGCCTCCGCACGGCCGTAAATACGACTCTCAGATTCCAGTTTGGAGTGCATCCCGATGCTGTCCGCCAAGTCCGCCGAGGTCGTCGAAGCCACCCTGCCCGTCGTGGGCGGTGCCATCGGCGACATCACGCCGCTCTTCTACCAGCGGATGTTCGCCGCCCACCCGGAGCTGCTGACCGACCTGTTCAACCGGGGCAACCAGGCCAACGGCACCCAGCGGCAGGCGCTCGCGGGCTCGATAGCCGCGTTCGCGACCGCGCTGATCGCCGCCCCGGACAGCCGTCCGGACGCGCTGCTCGCCCGCATCGCCCACAAGCACGTCTCGGTCGGCATCAGCAACGACCAGTACCGGATCGTCCACGAGCACCTGTTCGCCGCCATCGTGGAGGTGCTCGGCGAGGCGGTCACCCCCGAGGTCGCCGCCGCCTGGGACGAGGTCTACTGGCTGATGGCCAACGCGCTGATCGCCATCGAGGACCGGCTGCGCGAGGAGACCGCCGCCGCCCAGCGGACCGGACAGGCCGATCTGTGGCGCCCCTACACCGTGGTGGCCCGCTACCAGGAGACCGACGACGTCACCACCTACCTGGTCCGCCCGGCCGACGGCCTCCCGCTGCCGCCCGCCAAGCCCGGCCAGTACGTCTCGGTGCGCGCCGAACTCCCCGACGGCGCCCGGCAGATCCGGCAGTACAGCCTCTCCGGCGCCCCGGACGGCGTGCTCCAGTTCAGCGTGAAGCGCGCCACCGCCGAGGTCGCGGGCGGGCCGGAGGGCGAGGTCTCCAACCACCTCCAGCAGCACCTGCGGGCCGGCGACACCCTGGACGTCGCCCCGCCGCTCGGCGACGTCTCGCTCGCCGAGGGCGACGGCCCGGTCCTGCTCGCCTCGGCCGGCATCGGCAACACGCCGATGACCGCGATGCTGGCCCACCTGGCCGCCACCGGCTCCACCCGCCGGATCGTCACCGTCCACGGCGACCGCGACCAGCTGTCGCACGCCTTCCGCGCCGAACTCACCCAGCTGACCGGCAAGCTGGCGGACGCCACCGCCCACGTCTTCTACGAGCGGCCGCTCGGCGACTGGCCGGCCGACCGCACCGGCCTGGTCGACCTCGCCTCGGTCGACGTCCCGGCCGGCACCACCGCCTACCTGTGCGGCCCGCTGCCCTTCCTCCGCTCCGTCCGCGCCCAGCTCCTCGCCGCCGGCGTCCCGGCCGCCGACATCCACTACGAGGTGTTCGGCCCGGACCTCTGGCTCGGCCAGGACGCCTGACCCCGGTGGGCCCGCCCCGGCCG
>NZ_JBHJRC010000225.1:0-13673 GCF_042261735.1 Kitasatospora sp. NPDC056327
CCTCCCCGCCGAGTGGCGGGGAGGCCCTTCCGTCGTTCGGCGGGTTCCCGCTGTGAGGCGGGCCGCATCGTGGGGTGATCGTCTTGTCAGCCTCATGATCCGTGGCCGAGTATGGCCACCTGACCACGACCCGCCGGGTGGCGGGACTGCGCCACCGTGCGCGGGGCGAGGGCCGAACGGGAGCGACGCCGTGTCCGATGCACCACTCAGCGCGCTGGGACTCGCCGGGGCGGACGGGCGGGTCTACGCGGCGCTGGTGGCCAATCCGCAGTCGACGGCCGAGGACCTGGCCGCGCTCTGCGACCTGACCCTCCAGCAGAGCCTGCGGTCCCTGGACCGGCTCGCCCAGCAGGGCATGGCCACCCGGGCCCCGGTCGACCGGCAGCGGTTCCTTCCGGTGGCCCCGGACGTCGCCATCGGCACCCTGATCGGCCACCGGGAGTCCGAGCTGCGGCACGCCAGGGCCGAGATGCACCGGCTGATGGACGCCTTCCGGGAGGCCTCGCGGTACACCGACCCGGCCCACTCCGTCGAGGTGCTGACCGGCGGCGAGGCGATCGCCCAGCGGCTGGAGCACATCACCGAGACCAGCCAGTACCAGATCCGCGGCTTCGACTGCCCGCCCTACATCCAGGACCCGGTGGCCAACATCCCGCTGCAGCGCCAGCGGCTCGGGGAGGGCCTGCGGTTCCGGACCATCTACGACCGGGAGGCGGTCGCCTGGCCGGGGCGGCTGGAGAAGAACATCCTGGCCGGGGTCGCGGACGGCGAGGAGGCCAGGGTCCGGCCGGTGCTCCCGATGAAGATGATCATGTCGGACGACCGGATGGCGATCATCCCGATCAGCGTCGGGGACAGCGTCCTCGACGCCGCCTACGTCATCCACCCCTCCGCCCTGCTGCAGGCGCTGGACACGCTCTTCGAGGCGGAGTGGGAGCGCGCCGTCCGGCTGCAGGCCGCGCTCGGCGCGGGGGACGGCGGGCTGGAGCCGGAGGCCGACCACCGCAAGCTGCTCGGGCTGCTGGCGGCCGGCCTCACCGACGAGTCGATCGCCCGCTCGCTCGGCTGGAGCGCCCGGACCACCCAGCGCCGGCTCCAGTCGCTGATGCGCGAGCTGGGGGCCACCACCCGCTTCCAGGCCGGGATGGCGGCCCGGGAGCGGGGCTGGCTGTAGGGCGGGCGGCGGCTCCGGGCGGCCTCCGGAGCTTCCGGGCGGGGCGGGCGTCAGCTCCAGGGGGAGAGGGACGCCCAGCGGCCGTCCGGGCCGCGCTCGACCTTCTCCAGGCCCAGCACGGCGGTGCGGTTCAGCCGCCCGTAGATGTGCGGGAACAGCACGTCGGGGGTGGCCCCCGGTGGCGGGGCGCCGTGCGGGGCCTCCCACTTGACCATCGGCTCCACCAGCGACTCGTCGATCAGCAGCACCATCAGCGGTTCGCGGGCGTCGGAGAAGAAGGCGTTGGCCACGGCGAGCGCGGTCCGCTCGTCCGCCGAGCAGTGGATGAACCCGTCGGTGAGCAGCGAGGCGGTCGCGTACGGCCGGCCCGGGTCGGCCAGCCAGTCGTCCAGGGGGGCTAGGTGCAGGATCATGCTCCTGTTGTACCCGCTCCGGCCGGGCCGGAGCGGGCGCCCGGGCGGCGGTTCGCGCGCCCGCCCGGGCCGCCGGCGGTTCCGTTACAGGCCCGCCACCTTGGCGGAGGCGGTGATCTCGTACACCAGGGTCAGGGTGCGGCGGGCCCCCGGGCCGAGCGGGACGTCCCAGCGGACGATGCCCTCGGCGTCGAAGGCGTCCGGCGCCGGTGAGCACTCCTCCTTGCGCAGCCGCACCTCCACCGCCGACACCTCGGAGACCGGCACCCGCTCGCGCACCGCGACCAGTTGCTCGTCCCGTTCCTCCGGCCCGGAGAACCGCGACAGGTGCAGCCGCACCGTGCGGGTGGTCACCGAACGCTGCGTCAGCCCGGCGGTGGAGCGGCGCTCCTCGGTCTCCCGCACCACCCGGTAGCCGTCCGAGCTGCCGAAGGAGAGCTCGGCGTCGGCACCGGCCGCCGTGAACGGCAGCCGTCCGCGCCCGGTGAAGCCGCTGCCGCGGATCAGCTCGACCGGTCCGGCGAGCAGCGGGTGCCCGGCCGTGCTGCGGAACCGGACGACCTGGGTCACCAGCTGCGACAGCTCGGGCGCGCAGGCGTACTCGCTGCTCGCCGGACCGGCGAAGGAACCCAGTGGCACTCGGTGCGCCCGGCCGTCGGACGGCACGGTGGCCGGCGCCGGGGCGGTCAGCACCCGCACCTCGCCGCCGTCGTCCACGCCCGGCACCACGCCGTCCGGGCCGAGCTCGGAGACCGCCTCCTCGCGCAGCTCCACCTCGACGGTGCGGCGCTCCTCGGAGGTGCGGTCGCGCAGCGTCAGCACGTCCTCGACGAGCGCGGGCGGCTCGGTGGCGAGGGCGGAGCGGGCGGTGGAGAAGGTGAGCCGGGCCCCGGTCCAGGCCTCGCCGGTGCGCTGCCAGACCACCGCCTCGGACTCCAGCTTCAGCACGCCCGCGTCCAGGGTGGCCCGGTAGGACGGCCGCCAGAGCGCGCACGGCACCAGGTGGCTCACGGTCAGCCGGGCCGGGCCGGCCTCCCGGGCCTCGACGGTGAGGTCGAGGTGGGCGAGCAGCTCGGCGGGCTCCTCCTCGGCCTCCTGGAAGGCGGTGACGGCCGCGGAGCGCTCCTCCTCCAGCCGGTTCAGCCGGGCGCGGGCGGCGCGCAGGTCCTCGCCGTAGCGCTCGCGTTCGGCGTCGACGCGCTCCAGCTCGCGGTGCCAGCGGGTGCGTTCGACCTCGCCGCTGCCGGCGCCCTCGCCGACCTCGCGCAGCAGGTCGGCGGCGAGCTGGGCGAGCAGGGCCAGCCGGGCTTCGAGACGGGCGGCGAGGGCCTCCTCGGCGCGCTCGGTCTCGTCCAGCGCGTGCAGGCGGTGGCGCAGCGCGGAGTCCTCGGGGCCGGGTGGCAGCGGGGCGCGCGGTGTCCAGGCGCGGGTGATCCGGGCGTCCAGCACGCGCACGCCCCGGGCCGGCGACTCGGCGCGCAGGGTGCGGTCCACGGCGAGCGCGGTGAGCGGGCCCAGCCGCAGCCGCTGGACGCCCGCGGCCAGTTCGACGGTGGCGGTGCGTTCGACCTGGGCGCGGTCCTCCAGGCAGGTGACGGCGGTGACGGGCAGCGGCGTCGCGGGAGGTGGGGTGACGGGGAGGGGGGTGACGGTCATCGTTCAGTTCCTCCGGTTTCCGCCGACGATGGCCTTGCCGGCCGGGATTCTGATCTGGTAGCCGCCGTCCAGCTCGGCCCGGCCGCCGGGCGGCAGCTCGACCCGCCGCAGCCGGGTCCCGGCCGGGCACTCGGCGGACGGTTCGTCCGGGGCGTGCCAGCCGGGCCGTTCCTCGATCCGGATGTCGGCGTCGGAGCTGACCGGCACCCGTTCGCGGACCTCGACGGTGACCGGGCGGCCGAGCCGGTTGGCCAGCTCGACGTGCACCCGGTGGTCGAGCACGGTGCTGCTGTTCAGCATGCCCGCGGTGGACTCGCGCAGCTCGGTACGGCGCGTCACCTCGACCGACTCGGCGACACCGGTGCCCAGTCGGCGCACACCGCCGGGGGCGAGGGTGGGCAGGGCGGCGGTGAGCAGGAACCGGTCGTCGACGGTGACCTCGGCCGGGCCGGCGAGGACGGCCCGGTCGGTGCCGTTGGTGATCACCAGGGTGGCGTAGACCTGCTCCTCGACGGCGGGCACCGTGACGTACTCGGGCCGGACGCTCACCGGGATCTCGTCGATCGTGACGGTGTGCCAGGTGCCGTCGGAGGGGAGGTCGGCGGGGGCGGCGGCGTCGAAGCGGTGGTCGAAGGAGCCGGCCGAGACGCGCGGGGGGACGGCGTGCCGGGGGAGGGGGAGGTGCCGCAGGTCCGTGCCGGAGCCGTGGTCGTGGTCGGTGCGGTGGCCGGAGTCGTGGGCGGGGCGGCCGTACGGGTCCTGGCGGGAGGGGCGGTGGAGGGTGCCGCGTCGGTCGGGGCCGGCCTCCGGGCCGAGCAGTTCGAGGGCGGGGTAGTCCAGCAGCAGGTCGTCCGGGACCGGCGGGCCGGGCGGGGGCGCGAAGTCGGCGCCGCCGGACTCGGCGGCGAGGTCCGGGGCGAACCGGGCGAGGGCCGCGTCGCCGTGGTCCGCGGCGGCCGAGGCGGCGGGCGCGGGTGCGCCGTAGCCGGCGAAGACGGTCGGCTCGTCGGCCGAGCGGAGGCCGCCGACGCGGGCCCGGGCGGAGCCGGGGGCCTGGGGCGCGGGGGCGGCGAGCGGCGGCGGGAGCGGGGCCGCGGCGACGGCCGGGCCGACGGGGACGGCGAGCCGGTGCTCGGGGGCCCCTCCGGGGGCTCCGCCCGCGGCCGCGCCCACGAGCACCCGGGAGGGGGTGAACGGTGCGGGGCCGGCCGCGTCGTAGCCGGTGAAGAGGTCGGACAGGCCGGGCGGGGGCTCGCGCCAGCCGGACGGCGGCGGGGCCGGCTGGCTGCGGCCGATCCGCAGCGAGCGCAGCTCGGGCAGATCGGTGCGGCGGTCGAGGTCGGCGGTGGACAGGGCGAGGCGGACGCCCGTCCAGTCCTCGCCGGTCCGCTGGGCGACGGAGGCCCGCAGGAGGAGCCGGCCGGTATCGGCGCCCTGGCGGTAGGACAGCCGGTAGGAGGGCACCCAGCGGGCGGCCCGGACGGTGTACTCCAGTTCGATGTCGAGGGGGGTGGGGTCGCCGGCGGCGGTGCCTCCGGCGCCCTCGGTGCCTCCGGTGCCTCTGGTGCCTCTGGTGCCTCCGGCGTTCTCGGCTCCCGTGGTCTCGGCTCCGGTGGTGGTGAGGGTGAGGAGAGCGGTGGTCGTGGTCCCGACCGTCCCGAACCGGTCGGCCGTCGACGAGCGGATCACCTGGTCGTTGAGCACCTGGACCTCGTGCTCGGCGAGTTCGATCTCCCGGGTGAGCCGCTCGGCGCGCAGCTGGAGCCCGGTGAGGCGCTCGTCGACGAACTCGGCCAGCTCCAGCCAGGCGTCGGCCGGCGTACGGCGCAGCAGCTCGTCGCGGCGGCGCTGCGGCGGGACGGCGCGCAGCCTGGTGGTCTCGGCGACCGCGGCGACGACCAGCCGGTGCTGCTCCCGGAGGGCGTCGACGCGCTCGTCGGCCTCCTCCAGCCGGCGGCGCAGCCCGGGAAGCTCGGAGGGGTCACGGAGTTCGGCGACGGCCTCCAGGCGGGCCTCGGTGACGGCGGTGCCGGCCGGGCCGACGAGGATCCGGGCGCGCAGCGAGTGGGCGTCGAGGTGCTTGGGCAGGCCGGTCAGCCGGAGCCGGCCGTCCGGGGGCAGGGTGACCCGGGCCCGGCGGCGGCAGACCGCGCCGACGGCGTGGACGACCACGGAGTCCAGTACGGAGGGGAAGTCGGGGGTCGGCCGCGCGGCGGGGGTCCCGTCCGCGGTCCCGTTGGCAGGTCCGTCGGTGGTCGGGGTGCTGTTCCCGGTGCTCTCCGTGCCGGGGGAGCCTCCGGTGGTCCCGGTGGTCCCGGTGGTTCCGGCGCTGTCTTCGTGCGGTTGCTGCTGGTCGCTGCTGTGCTGATCGTTCACCCGGCCAACCCCTTCGTCGCTTCGTCGCTCGCCGTCGGCGCCTCGTGTGCCGCGCCACCCCGTGGGCGGCCCATCCTGCCGTGCGGTGGCCCCCGCGTCGTCGGATTTCCGCCGTGCGGGGCGTGCGGGTGCCGTGGCGTGCGCCTGGTGGCATGCGTCCGGCGGTTCGGGACCGCGTGAGGGGGGACGGCCGGGCGTGGTCCCGCGGTTGCGGCCAGGGCGGGGGCGGGCGCCGCCGCCGGGCCGGGCCGTTCGGGCAGGGCGGGTGGTGCGGACGGTCCCGGTGGAGCCGGGGTGGCCGCGCGGGTGGTGGTGATGGGGGAGGATGGAGCGCTCCGTGTGTTCGTGTTTCCGTGTTCCTGTTCCGTGAGGAGAGCCACCCCGCCATGCGCACAGCCGTCGTCGTCGGTACCGGACTCATCGGCACCTCCGCCGCGCTCGCCCTCACCGCACGGGGCCTGACCGTCCATCTGGAGGACGCGGACGCGGACGCCGCGCGGACCGCCGCCTCGCTGGGGGCCGGGACCACCGAGCCCGCGGACGGCCCGGTGGACCTCGCGATCATCGCCGTCCCGCCCGCGCTCGTCGGCAAGGTGCTCGCCGACTGTCAGCGCCGCGGTCTGGCGCGCTGCTACACGGACGTCGCCAGCGTGAAGGCGGGCCCGCGCGCGGAGGTCGCCGCGCTCGGCTGCGACACCGTCCACTACATCGGCAGCCACCCGATGGCGGGCCGGGAGCGGTCCGGGCCGCTGGCCGCCCGCGCGGACATCTTCGAGGGCCGGCCGTGGGTGCTCACCCCCACCGCCGACACCGACACCGAGACGCTGAACGCCGTCCTCGAACTGGTCGCGCTCTGCGGCGCCGTGCCGATCGTCATGGACGCCGCCGCGCACGACCGGGCGGTCGCCCTGGTCTCGCACGCCCCCCAGCTGCTCTCCTCGCTGGTCGCCGCCCGGCTGGAGCACGCCGACGAGACGGCCATAAGGCTCTCCGGCCAGGGTGTGCGGGACGTGACCCGGATCGCCGCCTCCAACCCCGCGATGTGGGTGGACATCCTCTCCGCCAACGCCGGCGCGGTCGCCGACGTGCTGGACGAGCTCGCCACCGACCTCGGTGAGACGGTCACCGCGCTGCGCGCCATGCAGGCCGCCGAGGAGGCCGGGCGGCGGGAGGGCGCCGCGGGCATCGAGGCGGTCATGCGGCGCGGCAACACCGGCCAGTCCCGGATCCCCGGCAAGCACGGCGCGCCGCCCACCCGGTACGAGACGCTTGCGGTCGTCCTCGGAGACCAGCCCGGTGAGCTGGGCCGACTGTTCGGCGAGGTCGGTGCGGCCGGAGTCAACATCGAGGACGTCGACATCGAGCACTCGACCGGGCAGCAGGTCGGCTTCGTGCAGCTGTCGGTGGCCCCGGGCGCGGTACGGCCGCTGACGGCCGCGCTGCGGGCGAGCGGGTGGAGCGTTCGGGACTGAGTGTCGATCGTTCGGGACCGAGGGTGGAGCGTTCGGGACCGAGGGTCGATCGTTCGGGACCGAGGGTGACGGGGCGGCGGGGTCCGGTCGGGCGTTCCGGGGTGGGGTGGTCACCGGGCGGGGCCCGGGTGGACCGGGGCCGGATCGGGGCGGGACGGGGCGGGAGCGGGGCCGTCGTAGCGGTCCGGTTACCGGCGGGGCCGGGTGCCGCGCGGGTCCATTAACCTTGAGGGAGACATTCCCCGGCTGCCCCGACGCGTGGGTCGCCGTGCCCGGAGACAATTCCGTGCTCAGAGATCAGAGAGAGGTTCGCGCCGTGGACACTGCCGACCGAGCGCACGCCCCGGTCGTCGTCGCCATCGACGGACCCTCCGGCTCCGGCAAGTCGACCGTATCCAGGGCGGTCGCCGCCCGGCTGGGCCTGAGCTTCCTGGACACCGGCGCCATGTACCGGGCGATGACCTGGTGGATGCTGGCCAACGGTGTCGACGTGAACGACCCGGAGGCCGTGGCCGTCGCGTGCGGCAAGCCGGTGATCGTGTCGGGTACCGACGCGGACGGCCCGACCATCACGGTCGACGGCCGGGACGTCGCCGGCCCGATCCGCGGCCCCGAGGTGACCGCGCAGGTCAGCGCCGTCGCCGCGGTGCCGGCGGTGCGCACCCGGCTGGTCGAGCTGCAGCGCGGCTGCGCCGAGGTCGCCGAGCGCGGCATCGTCGCCGAGGGCCGGGACATGGGGAGCGTGGTGTTCCCGGGCGCCACCGTCAAGATCTTCCTGACCGCGTCCGAGACGGCCCGGGCCGAGCGCCGGGCGTCCGAGCTGCGGGCGAAGGGCGTCGACGAGGCGACCATCACCGCGATGGCCGCCGACCTGGCGCGCCGGGACGCGGTGGACTCCTCGCGAGCCACCGCCCCGCTCACCCAGGCCGCGGACGCGGTCCTGGTGGACACCAGCGCGCTCACCCTGGAGCAGGTGATCGACCGGATCACCGCGCTGGTGGCGGAGCGGGCCGGGGCCGCGCTGTCGGCGGTCTGAGACCGCCCGGCCGCTTCGAACGACCGGCTGCTTCGAACGACCGGCCGGGACCGGCCGGTCACCCGATGAACGAGGTGCTGTTGCGGCACCTGACCAGGGTGTCGTCACGGCACCCGACCGGGGCGCCCCCCACGGTGCCCGACCGGGGTGTCGTCACGGCACCCGACCAGGGTGCCGCGGTGGCACCCGGAACCATTCGCGCTGCCCCGGAGGGGCAGGTACGCACGGCCCGTCCCTGGGAAGGGCCGGGCCGGGAAACGGACAGTAGGAACATGACCGCAGAGCACTCCACCGCCGGCCACGGCGACCTGGACACCTCCGAGTACGCCGAGTTCATGGCGCTCGCCGCCGAGGAGGGCTTCGACCTCGACGACGCCGACGGCTTCGGCGACGGCAGCCACGCCCCGCTGCCGGTGCTGGCCGTCGTCGGCCGCCCGAACGTCGGCAAGTCGACCCTGGTGAACCGCATCATCGGCCGCCGCGAGGCCGTCGTCGAGGACAAGCCCGGCGTCACCCGCGACCGCGTGACCTACGAGGCCACCTGGAACGGCCGCCGCTTCAAGGTCGTCGACACCGGCGGCTGGGAGATCGACGTCCTCGGCATCGACGCCATGGTCGCGGCCCAGGCCGAGCTCGGCATCGAGCAGGCCGACGCGGTGCTGTTCGTGGTCGACGCCACCGTCGGCGCCACCGACACGGACGAAGCCCTGATCAAGATCATCCGCCGGGCCGGCAAGCCGACCGTGCTCTGCGCCAACAAGGTCGACGGCCAGTCCACCGAGGCCGAGGCCGCCTACCTGTGGTCGCTCGGCCTCGGCGAGCCGTACCCCGTCTCCGCCCTGCACGGCCGCGGCTCCGGCGACCTGCTCGACGCCGTGATGGACGCGCTGCCCGAGGCCCCGCCGCAGACCTTCGGCGACGCCGCGCCCGGCGGCCCGCGCCGCATCGCGCTGATCGGCCGGCCGAACGTCGGCAAGTCCAGCATGCTCAACAAGGTCGCCGGCGAGGACCGGGTGGTCGTCAACGAGCTGGCCGGCACCACCCGTGACCCGGTCGACGAGATGATCGAGCTCGGCGGCAAGACCTGGAAGTTCATCGACACCGCCGGCATCCGCCGCCGGGTCCACCTGACCGCCGGCGCCGACTTCTACGCCTCGCTGCGCACCTCCGCCGCGCTGGACAAGGCCGAGGTCGCGGTCGTCCTGGTCGACGCCAGCGAGACCCTCGCCGAGCAGGACACCCGGATCATCTCGATGGCGGTCGAGGCCGGGCGCGCCGTCGTCATCGCCTACAACAAGTGGGACCAGCTCGACGAGGAGCGCCGCTTCTACCTGGAGCGCGAGATCGAGCGCGACCTCGTCCAGGTGCAGTGGGCCCCCCGGGTCAACGTCTCGGCGAAGACCGGTCGGCACATGGAGAAGCTCGTCCCGGCGATCGAGGCCGCGCTGGAGGGCTGGGAGACCCGCATCACCACCGCGCGCCTGAACGCCTTCCTCGGCGAGCTGGTGGCCGCCCACCCGCATCCGATCCGCGGCGGCAAGCAGCCGCGCATCCTGTTCGGCACCCAGGCGGGCATCCGGCCGCCGCGCTTCGTGCTGTTCGCCTCGGGCTTCCTGGAGGCGGGGTACCGGCGGTTCATCGAGCGCCGGCTGCGTGAGGAGTTCGGCTTCGTGGGGACGCCGATCTCGATCTCGGTGCGGGTGCGGGAGAAGCGCAAGAAGAAGTAGTCCGGCGCCGCAGAGGTAGGGGTACAGAAGTACAGGGCGTGGCGCAGGGCCCCGTCGGCCGGTCTCGGGACCGGGCGGCGGGGCCCTCTCGTGTTCCTTGCCGCGGGGTGGGCGGACGAGGGCGGGCCGACCGGTGGCCGCCGGGTCAGTGGTGCTCGCTGCTGCGGCCCGGCGGGAGGGAGAGCAGGCTGCGGTGGCGGCCGCCGCTGGACGTCCCCGGGCCGCTGGGGCCGAAGGCCGTGCCGACGACCGGCGCTGGTGCCGGCACCGGGACGGTCACCGGGGCCGGGGCGGAGAGGTGCGCGGGGGTGGGCAGGTGGGCCGGTGCCTGGGGCTGGCCGGCGCCGAGGTAGCCGGCCGCGACCCAGCCCTGACCGGTGCCGAACTGGCCCTGGGCGGAGGAGGGCTGGGTGGCCTGGGCCGAGGGGGGCGGGGGCGGGAAGCCGGGCGCGTACGGCGCCGGGGGGTGCGGGGTGTGGTTGGTATGGGTGGCGTGGGTGGTGTGGGCTGGGTGGCTCGTATGGCCCGGCTGCCCCGGGTGACCGGTGGAGGCGGTGCCGTGACCACTGTGGAGGTGGCCCTGGGTCTGGGTCTGGGCCTGTGCCTGGTCGTGGGAGTGGCTCGGATGATCGGAATGACCTGCATGTCCTGCGTGGCCCGAGTGGCCTGAATGGTTCGAGTGGACCTGCTGTCCGAGGTGGCCGGTATGGCCGGGATGGCCGGGATGGTCCGTCCGGCCGGTGTGGTCGGGGACACCCGACCGGCTGGGCATGAACTGGGGGATGCCGACGGCCTGCCCCGCGAAGGTCTGGAACGCCTGGTGCTGCGGCGGGTACGAACGCTGGTCGGTGAGCGCCGGGTAGCCCTCCCGGACGGCGAAGCCGGTGAACTTCAGGTCCTCCTCGCCGGAGCGGTCGCCGGGGAGCGCTCGGAAGAGGCGGCGGTATTCGGAGTACAGCTCGTCGTAGATCGGCGTGGCCGAGTGCGGGTGCTCCGCGTCGTACGACGGGCGCATGCCCGGAATGGAGCGGGAGGCGGGGGTGGCCCGCCGGGGGGACGCGGGGACGTCGTAGCTGTACACGCAGGGCCCAACGAGCGAGGGCGCCGTGGGATGCGGGTCGGCCGGGGCGGCCGGGGCGGGGCCGGCAGGACGCACGGAAAGGCGCCCCGACGGCCCCGCCCGCGGATGGTGGGGGCGGGCGCCGGAGTGCGTGGAAGAGGACGCCGGGGCGGCCGGGCGGGGCCGGCAGGGCAGGGGCTTGCCGGGCCCGGGTGGCTCGCGGGTCCGTCGGCGTCGGTTCGGGGCCGCGTCGAGGCCGTGTCGGCTCCCGTCGGCTCCCGTCGGGGGCCGTCGGGGGCCGCCGGGGTGCGGCTCAGGTGCCGGCGAGGGGGAGGGAGGCGGCGACCACCTGGCCCGCCACCACCGCCCGCTCCAGTGCCTGACGCAGCAGGTCCTCGCGCGGCTGCCGTCCGACCGTTCCGGCCGGGACGGCGTACATGGTGACCTCGCCGAGCTGGTTGGCGGCGAACCGCCAGGCGTCGGTCACCTGGAGCGGCTGGTGCGCCTGCCACCAGCCGGTGCTTCCCCCGGCCGCCGAGGGCTGGAGGATCGCGTGCAGCTTGCCCATCGCGACCAGGACCGACCAGCCGGGCAGCTGGTCCGGCGTCTTGTCGAGGTCGGTGACCGCCTGGAAGCCCGCGTCCTGGAGCAGATCCAGGAACTCGTCCTCGCCGCTCGTGTTGCCCGGGCGCCCGACCGGTCCGGTCGGCTCGACGACCAGCGAGGCGTGTCCGGCGTCGCCGTGGAGGACCAGCCCGCAAGTGATGCCGAGGATCGCGGCCTGGCCGGGTGCGCCGGGCCGTTCGGCCGCCGGGTCGGGCACCGGGGCGCCGGCGGGGGAGGGGATCGTCGGCTGCGGGTGGGCGTCGGCGGACGGGTCGCCCTGGGCCTGGCTGATGCTGCGCACCGCGCCGGCCAGCTGCTCCTCCGAGACCGGGACCACCTGCGACGGAATGCAGCGGGCGTGCGCGAAGGCCAGCACCGCCGTCTCGTCGCCGACGAACAGCACGGTGCTGGTGGGCTCCTGGAAGGTGTCGCCGGGGGTGCGGCAGGAGGTGCACTCGTAGCTGTCGGGCGCGTGGGCACCGCCGAGCAGGCGGTCGGCCTCGTCGTCGCCGATCTCGGATCGGACCTCGTCGCTGACGTCGAGCATGCGCGGCACTGAATCTCCTTGGTGCGGTCGGTTCGGTCGGTTCGGTCGGTGCGGTGCGGTGGGGCGAAGCGGTGCGGTGCGGCGGTGGGGGTGGCGCGGAGGGTGCGGTGTCGGGTGGGGCTCGGTCGGGTGGGGCTCGGGGCGTGCCGTCGTGCCGGGGCCGGACGGGGTGGGGCGAGCCGTCCGTTCTGTTCGAGCCGGGGACGGGTCCGGCCCGGCCGCCCTTACCAACGGGCCCTTGTGGCAGGGGTCACGGGTGGGAGGTCCGGCTGGCGGGAATTGCCCCTGATCCGATCGCAGAGGGTGTCGACGGCGTCGCAATGTGTCGATCCCGGTGGCGGAACTGACGGAATCGGGCTGTGAGGTGAGCCACGGCTTATGGATGTTTGATCTAGGAAATGACACCTAAAACGGACATATGGTGCATGAATGTAAGGTGGTTACCAGCGGTAACGCCCTGCTGAGCTGGGGAGACCCGAAAGTGTTTGGTTCCCCGGCGGCCGACTCGTAGCTTCATTGGCGGTGCAACGAGCACCACCCGGGTTCACCCCCGACGCACAGCCCGCCGGTCCAGCCGGCGCCGGCGGTGCCCGCCGATGCGACCGCTCGAACAGGTCGCCGGTGCGAGGCGGGTGGCCGGGGCGGCGCGGGACGTCCGACACGTCTCCGGCCGCCCGACGGACGCGGCGAGCGATTCCAGACCCTCTCCGGGGCTTGGTTCCGCATGCCCGCCCGGGGCTGTCGAGAGGAACCCCATGACTTTCCGTAACGAGACCGCCGCTGCCACCTCCTCCACCGTCACCAAGCGCAACCGCGTGCGGATGGCGGTCGTGGCGGGCGCCGCTGTCGCGGCTCTGCCGGTGGCCGGCCTCGTCACGGCCACCTCGGCTTCCGCCGCCTCCGTCTCCACCTGGGACGCCGTCGCCCAGTGCGAGAGCGGCGGCAACTGGGCCATCAACACCGGCAACGGTTTCTACGGCGGTCTGCAGTTCACCTCCAGCACCTGGGCCGCCTTCGGTGGCACCGCCTACGCCTCGCAGGCCAACCTGGCCACCAAGGCGCAGCAGATCGCCGTCGCCGAGAAGGTCCTCGCCTCGCAGGGCCCGGGCGCCTGGCCCGTCTGCTCCGTCAAGGCCGGCCTGACCAAGGGCGGCGCCCCGGCCGCGGTCGACGCCGCCGCCCCGGCCGCGAAGCCGGCCGCCCCGGCCGCCACCGCGACCCCGAAGGCCGCCGCGCCGAAGGCCACCGAGGCGCCGAAGACCGCCGCCCCGAAGGTCGCCCCCAAGGCCGCCGAGGCCCCCAAGGCCGTCGCCGCGCCGAAGGCCGCCGAGGCGCCCAAGGCTGCCGAGGCCCCCAAGGCCGCGAAGTCCGGCAAGGGCTGGGCCTCGAACGACGCCAAGCAGGCCAACGGCAACTACACCGTCAAGGCCGGCGACACCCTGAGCACCATCGCCGCCGCCCAGGGCGTCGACTGGCACGCGCTGTACGAGACCAACGCCAAGGTCATCGGTGCCAACCCGAACCTGATCTTCCCGGGCCAGACCCTCACCGTCTGATCCGCACACCCGGCGCGCCCGACGGCCGCCTCCCCCGCACTGGGGGAGGC